>CALRPK020000341.1:0-3678 GCA_943370015.1 Paracoccus haematequi | reverse complement strand
ATCCGGCGGCGATGCTGGCGGGCAATGACGCCTTTACGGCGTTCCAAGTGCTGGGCGACCTGTTTACGCCGGGGCCGACGGGCACCAACGTCAACGACTTTCGCGCTATCCTGATCCGCTAAGGCTCAGGGCAGCATCATCAAGGTGGTGCTGCCCTGTTGAATAATCGCACCGCTTTGGTTGCGCGCCTCGACCCCCAGCGTGACAATTCCGCGTTGGCCGTCGCGGGCCGGGCGCTTTGCGTCGACCGTGAACACCGCCCCAATCTGGTCATCCACCAGCACCGGCGCGCTGAACCTGATGTCCCACCCCAACGAGGCCACAGCGCGCATCTGCGCGGGCGCCGTGTTCTTCAACCCGTCGATCAGCGACAGCACCAACAGCCCATGCGCAACGCGGCGCGGAAAGCCAAGCCCTTTCGCCGCATCATCGCTCAGGTGCAGGGCAAAGCGGTCCCCGGACAGGTCGGCGAAACGGTCGATCATTTCGCCGGTGACCACAACACGACCGGTCTCGATCCGGTCACCGATCAGAAGATCAGCATGGCCGTAAACACCCGCTTTCAGAACGTGCCCCGTCATGCCGGAACAGGGGCGTCTTCGCGCAACAGGCCCCGCGC
Organism: Paracoccus haematequi; assembly: GCA_943370015.1. Lineage (GTDB taxonomy): Bacteria > Pseudomonadota > Alphaproteobacteria > Rhodobacterales > Rhodobacteraceae > Paragemmobacter > Paragemmobacter haematequi_A. The sequence goes on along the minus strand of CALRPK020000341.1, from coordinate 3,059 downwards.
TTTCAATGCGGCCCAGAACGCGGCGGGGATGGGATGGCTGAACCACGCAAGGTTCTGCTCCAACTGCGCCACCGTCCGAGTGCCGGCGCAAAAGGACGGCACCGCCGGATGGGCCACCACGAATTGCAAGGCAGCGGCGGGCAGGGGTACGTTGTATTCGGCGCAGACCGCCTCAATCTTGGCGACCTTGTCCATGATATGGGCGGGGGCGGGGGCGTAGTTGTACTTCGCCCCTGGCTTGGCCCCCGTGGCAAGGATGCCAGAGTTGAAGCCGCCGCCGACCAGAACCGCCGCGCCGCGTGCCTCACACAGGGGAAGGAATTCGTTCAGGGCGTCCTGTTCCAACAGGGTATAGCGCCCCGCCAGCAGGAAGCAGTCAAAGTCGTGCTGCTTCAACGCTTCGTGGCAGACTTCCCATTCATTGACGCCAACCCCGATCGCCTTGACTGCGCCTTGGGACCGCAGATCGTCTAGCGCGCGATAGCAGCCGTCCATCGCCTGCTTGAACACCTCGGGCTGATCCTTGCCACGGGTAAAGACGTCGATGTCATGGATAAAGACGATGTCCATCCGCTCCAGCGCCATGCGCTGCAAGCTGTCCTCAAAGGATCGCATGGTGCCGTCATAGCTGTAGTCGAATTCTATCGCGAAGGGGGCCGCGTTGACCCAAGGCGCGAAGTTGATGTCCGCGCGCCGTGCCGGGTGCAGCACCCGCCCAACTTTGGAAGCAAGCACGAAGTCATCCCGCTGTTTCCAGCGCAGCGCCTGACCGGTGCGGATTTCGGACAGCCCGTGCCCATACATCGGCGCGGTATCATAAAAGCGCACCCCGGCCTGCCATGAGGTTTCGAACATCGCGGTTGAGGTTTCCTCGTCAATCTCGGCGAAGATGTTGCCGACCGGTGCCGTGCCAAAGGCAAAGACCGTCACGTCCAGATCGACGCGGCCAAATTTACGCTTGGTGTCGGGTGTCATGCTGGCCTCCCATAAGTAACCATTTGGTGCATTTTTGGCAGTCTTGCCGCCCTCCTGCAAGGGAAAACCCGCCTTGCCCGCAAGAATGGGCTTGACCCCGGATTTGTGGACCGTTTATGTAACCGGATAGTTACTAGCGGAAGGTGGCGCGATGTATCTGAACGAGATGCAGGAACAGGTGCGGGATATGGCGCGGGCCTTTGCCGATGAGGTGATCCGCCCCGTCGCAGAAGAACTGGACCGCGAAGAGCGCTTTCCGGCAGAACTTTATGACGAGATGGCGAAGTTGGGCCTGTTCGGCATCGGTGTGCCCGAGTCGATGGGCGGCCCCGGTTTCGACACGCTGACCTATGCCGTGGTGATGGAAGAACTGTCGCGCGGTTATTCCAGCGTGGCCGACCAATGCGGTCTGGTGGAGTTGATCTCTTCGCTTTTGGTGCGGCACGGGACTGAAACCCAGCGCAAGATGCTGCCCGATGTGCTGTCGATGCGCGCCAAGGTCGCCTATTGCATCACTGAACCTGAGGCAGGGACCGATGTTTCGGGCATCCGCACCACCGCCGAAAAGGATGGCGATGGCTGGCGGTTGAACGGCGGCAAGATCTGGATCCACAACGCGCCCGTGGCCGATTACGGCTATGTCCTTGCCCGCACAGACAAAGAGGCGGGCAATCGTGGCATGTCGATCTTTATCGTCGATCTGCACGCCGCAGGGGTGGAGCGTGGCCCCAAGGAACACAAGATGGGCCAGCGGGCCAGTCAGGTCGGCGCGCTGACCTTTAGCGATGTCCGCCTTGGCCCCGATGCCCTGCTGGGTGAGGCTGGTCGCGGTTTCCACATGATGATGAGCGTGCTGGACAAGGGCCGCGTCGGCATCGCCGCATTGGCCGTTGGCATCGCACAGGCGGGACTAGAGGCGGCGGTGGATTACGCCGGGACGCGCAAGCAATTCGGCAAGCAGATCGCCGAATTTCAGGGCGTGCAATGGCTGCTGGCCGACATGGCCAAGGACATCGAAGCTGCCCGCCTGCTCGTACATTCCGCCGCCAGCAAGATTGACCGGGGGCAGGACGCCACCAAGGCCTGTTCCATGGCCAAATGCTTTGCCGGTGATATGGCCGTCGCCCGCACGGCGGATGCTGTGCAGGTGTTCGGCGGGTCGGGCTACATCCGCGGGTTCGAGGTGGAGCGGCTGTATCGCGATGCCAAGATCACGCAGATTTACGAAGGCACCAACCAGATCCAGCGCATGATCATCGCGCGGGAACTGTTGAAAAAGGGCGCGCGGGCATGAGACAGGTTGCCCTCGTCACCGGATCGTCGCGCGGGATCGGCTTTGCCACGGCCGAGGCTCTGGCGCGGGAAGGTTTTGCTATCGCGGTGAATGGTCCTGTGGCGGATGAGGAACTCTCCCGTGCGGTAGACCGGGTCGCGGCGCTTGGCGTCCCCGTGATCGCCGCCCCGTTCGACGTGGCGGACCTGTCGCGCCATGAGGCTGAATTGGCACGGATCGAAGCGGCGCTTGGCCCGCTGACCACCTTGGTCAACAACGCAGGCGCGGGTGTGCTGAAACGCGGTGACCTGCTGGAGGTGACCGAGGAAAGCTGGGACCGCTGCCTGACCGTCAACACCAAGGCGATGTTCTTTCTGTCCCAAGCCTTTGCCCGCCGCCTGCTGTCGCGCGACAGGCCTGCGGGTCTGTTTCATTCCATCGTCAACGTCACCTCGTCCAACGCTGTGGCGGTGGCCGTCCAGCGGGCGGAGTATTGCGCCAGCAAAGCCGCCGCCGCGATGGTGTCCAAAGCCTTGGCCGTGCGTCTGGGGGCGGAAAACATCGCCGTCTATGATGTCCAGCCCGGTCTGATCGCCACCGACATGACCGCCCCGGTGATCGAGATGTACCGCAAGCGCGCCGAAGAGGGGCTGACCCTGTTCCCCCGCGTCGGCCAGCCCGAGGATATGGGCGCGATCATCGCCTCGCTCGCCTCGGGCAAGCTTCCCTATACCACGGGTCAGGCGATTTCGGCGGATGCCGGGATGCTGGTGCCCCGCTTCTGATCCGCTTCTGAAAGGTCCATGCCATG
>CALRPK020000340.1:0-3687 GCA_943370015.1 Paracoccus haematequi | reverse complement strand
CCTGAGATTTGGTACATCACATAATCCCGGCCCTTTTCCGGGTCATGCCCGCCAAGCCCGAAATTCCCCGACGTTCCCGCCGGCGACGCCGTGACCCGGTCAGGCAATGCCTGCACTAAGGCAGCAAAGACAGCCTCGGCGATGCGTTGGGACACTTCTGCCGCGCAGCCCGACACAGGCCGGGGATAGTGCGCGTCAAGGAAGGTGCCTGCGATGCCGGTGACAGTCAGCGGTTCAAACGCGCCCGCGCTGATGGGGACATCGGGGAAGATATGCCGCATCGCCAGATAGACCGATGACAAGGTCGTCGCCCGGACCGAGTTCATCGGCCCCATGCAAGGCGCTGAGGTTCCGGCGAAATCAAAGGTCAGGCCATCCGCCCCTTTGGTCACGGTCAGTGCAATGGTCAGCGGTTCATTCACCACCCCGTCGCTGTCCACAAACGCCGTTGCCCGATAGGCGCCATCCGGGATCAGCCCGATGTTCGCCCGCATCTGCCGCGCGGCCAGCAACCGCATCTGGGCAATCGCCTCTGTCACGGTGGCGTCAGTATAGCGGTCCATCAACTGGCCCAGCCGATCCGCACCGACCAGCAGGGCCGAAGCCTGCGCCTTCACATCGCCAATCCGTTGCTCGCTCACCCGGATGTTGGAACAGATCACCTGCCACAGCTCCGTATCCATCACCCCGCGCTTGAACAGCTTTACCGGGGGCAGGCGCAGCCCCTCTTGTTCCGCACTGATGGCACTGGCCGAAAACCCGCCCGGCACCGCGCCGCCGGTATCGGGCCAATGGCCGGTGTTGGACAGCCAGCAGAAGATTGTCCCATCCCGATAAAACGGCATGGCAAAGCGCACATCCATCAAATGTGTCCCGCCAAGGTAGGGGTCGTTGACGATGTAGATATCCCCCGGCTCCGGTGGCAGGGTCACACCGCTTGCGATGCGTTCGACGATGTGCCGGGTGGAAAACTGCATCGTCCCGACAAAAACCGGCAGACCACGCGACCCTTGGGCGATCAGGCTGCCATCCGTGGCGGAATAGATGCCGTCGGATCGGTCATCCGCCTCGGCAATCACCGGAGAGAATGCGGCGCGGGAGAATGTCAGGTCCATCTCATCGCAGACCTGTTGCAAGCCCGCTTGGATCACGGCGAGGGTAACGGGATCAATCATGCGCCCACCTTTACGATCAGGTTTCCGTCACTGTCGCCCGATACCGTGCAGCCGGGATCAATCACGATGGTCGTGTCCATCTGTTCGATGATGCAGGGGCCGGTCAGGCCGGGGTCCAAAGGCAGATGGTCGCGCCAATAGACCGGCGTATCCACCCAACCGCCAAACCAGACCCGCCGCTGGGCTTTAGGGGTGGCTTTGGCTTGCCGTTCGGCGGGATCAATCAGGCGCGACAGGTCCATATCCGGCCTGCGCCCGATGACCGAGCAGTTCAGGTTCACAAGGTTCGCCCGAATGCTGGGCAGGTCCACGCGGAAACGGTCGTGATAGGCGCGTTCGAACAGGGCTTGCAGGTCCTCGCGCGACGGGGTCGGTCCCGGCAAAGCGATCCGCAAAAGATGCGTCTGCCCGACAAACTGCATATCGGCACTGAATTCGGCCCGCACCTCGGCCAGCGCGATCTTTTCGGCCGCGATCAGCGCGCGGCCTTCGGCCTCTTGCGCCGCGAGGATCGCATGCACCTGATCCAGATCCGCCACGTCCAAGGGCCGGTTCACCGTCCGCACAAAATCATGCCGGAGATCAGCGACCACACAACCCAAGGCGTTGGTGATCCCCGGACGCGCTGGGATCAGGACGCGCGGCACCGAGAGTTCCCGCGCCAAGGCGGTCGCATGCAACGGCCCCGCCCCGCCAAAGGCGAACAGCGCAAAATCACGCGGATCGGCCCCCATGCTGATGGACACCATGCGGATTGCCCCGGCCATATGCGTATTGGCGATGCGCAACACCGCCTCTGCCGCCTGTTCCACCCCCAGCCCCAAGGGCACGGCGATCTGGTCCGCCATCGCTTGCCGCGCCTCCTCGGCGGCGACCCCGAAGCGATCGGCAGGCAGGCGGCCAAGGATCAGGTTCGCGTCCGAAATCGTCACCCGCGTGCCGCCCCGGCCATAGCAGATCGGCCCCGGTGTTGATCCCGCAGACTCTGGCCCCACCCGCAGCATGCCCCCCGCATCGACCCGCGCGATGGACCCGCCGCCTGCGCCCACGGTGCGCACATCCACCATCGGCACATGGATCGGCATGGCATATTCCACCTCGATCTCATTAGACACCGGCGCGCGGTGGTTGCGGATCATCGCCACATCGGTGGAGGTGCCGCCCATGTCATAGGTGAGCAGGTTCGGGAATCCCGCCCGCCGCCCCGTCGCAATCGCCGCCATCACGCCGGATGCCGGGCCGGACATCACCGTTTTTACCGCCTCGCGGCTGACTTTGCCCGCCGCGACCATGCCGCCATTGCCGTTCATCACCAACAGGTCGCGGCTATAGCCCTTGTCCCGCAACCCATCCGCCAGTCGCGCCACATAGCGTTCCAGCAAGGGCTGGACCGAGGCATTGACGGCAGCCGTCACCCCCCGCTCAAACTCGCGGCTTTCGGACAGCAGGTGATGGCCGCAGGTGATATAGGGGGTGGGCCAGATCTGACGCGCAATCTCCAAAGCCCGCAGTTCATGCGCCGGATTGGCATAGGCATGCAGGAAGTGGATCACGAGGCTTTCACAGCCCATTTCCGCAAGTTTAGAGACGTTTTCCCGCAGCGCTGCTTCGTCCAAAGGGGTGAGAACCCGCCCCTGCGCGTCCATGCGCTCGGGCACCTCAAGCCGCAGGTCGCGGGGGATGACTGGGGTAAAGGTACCGGTCATGCCATAGGGTTGCGGCCGCGTCCGCCGCCCCAGTTCCAGCACATCGCGGAAACCGGCGGTGGTGATCAGACCCGTCTTGCACAGCGCGCGTTCCAGAACGGCATTGGTCGTGGTCGTCGTGCCATGCACGATCAGGTCAATCCCGGCCAGATCGGCCCCGGCAGCATCAAAGGCCGCCAACACGCCCGGCGCCTGATTGGGCAGGCTGGTCGGCACCTTGGCCAGACGCACGGCACCGCTGGCAGGGTCAAGGATCACTAGATCGGTAAAGGTTCCGCCGACATCCACCCCTGCGACCAGTCCCGACATTCAGACCCCCACAAACTGCTGGAATAGAGACGAGTCCCGCGAAAGTTCCGCCGCCGCCACAACCGTCGCCACCCGCCCCTGCGCCATGAAGGCCACGCGATCCGCCATGCGCAGCACGGCATCAGGCCGCTGTTCGACCAAGACCACTGCCACGCCCTGCGCCTTCAGTTTCACCACCACATCCCGGATCAGCGCGATCATCGACGGCTGCAAGCCTTCGGTCGGTTCGTCCAGAAGGATCACCTTGGGCTCCAGACACAGCGCCCGCCCGATGGCGAGCATCTGCTGCTCGCCCCCGGACAGGGTTTGTGACACTTGATCCAACCGCTCGCGCAGGCGGGGGAACAGGGTCAGCACCCGTTCCCGCGTCTCATCGCCAAAGCCGCGCGTCATGAGCCCGATGGACAGGTTTTCCGCCACGGTCAGCGGCCCGAACAGCCGCCGCCCCTGCGGGACATAGGCCACGCCATGCCGCGGGATCAGATGCGCGGGTAAGG
>CALRPK020000339.1:0-3687 GCA_943370015.1 Paracoccus haematequi | reverse complement strand
CACCGCAAGGCGCGGGGCATCGACCCCCGTCAGCCGTGACAGTTCCGCGGCAGGCAGCGACGATTCGGACAGGCGATGCATCAGGCGCAATTCCACCAGCGCCAGCAGCGCCTGCGATTGCACAAAGCCGCCCACGATATCGAACAAAGCCCGACCTTCGGCCCGCGCATGGCTGCGGATGAAGGGCAGGCGTTCGGCCAACGCATGAAAGCGCGGCGACAGGGCAAGGCGGGTCAGCAGGCCCGGCGCGCGGCTGGGTGCAGGGGTGGCGGCGACGATCATCTCAACCACGCGCGGCAGCCGTGGGGATGTCCATGATCCGCCGCGCCGTGCCCAGCACCAGCTTGGCCAAGTCCGCCTCGCCCGGACAATGCGGGATCGAGGCGATGGCGCCAGAGAGGATATCCTTCAGATGCTTCTGCGCGCCCTCAACCCCCATCGACCGCACGGCAGAGGGACGGTCCAGCGCCGCATCCTGCCCCATCGGCTTGCCCGCCAGATCGCTGGGCGAAAGGGCGTCTTTCAAGTCATCGGCGACTTGGAACGCCTCACCGATCAAGGTGCCGAGGTCTTCCCACGGCTCTGCCTCATGGCCTGCCGCAAGGGCGCCCATCTGTGTGGCAGCGATGAACAGCGCCCCGGTCTTGGCGCGGTGATAGGCGCGCAAATCCACCTGCGGCTCTGATTCCCAAGCCTGGCCCGCGCAGATGCCCTGCGCAGCACCCGTGCGGGTGGCCAAGGTGGTGATCAGTTGCATCACCCGGTCCGGGGCCTGCATGCCGACGGCGGAAAGGGTCTGGAACGCCAGCACGATCAGACTGTCCCCCGCCAGCACGGCCAATGGCTCGCCGTAAGCGCGGTGCAGGCTGGCCTTGCCGCGCCGCAGGTCTGCGTTGTCAAAGGCGGGCAGGTCGTCATGGGCAAGGCTGGCGCAATGGATCAATTCCAGCGCAGCCGCCGCCGCATCGCTGACCAAGGGGCGGTCATCGCCACAGGCCCGCGCGACCGACAAAAGGATCGTGGGCCGGATGCGCGCGCCGCCGGGAAAGATCGCATAGGGCAAAGCCGCCGCCAGACGGGGGGGCGCTTCGGGGGCCGCAACCAGCGACAAGGCCCGCGCCAAAGAGGCGTCGATACGTTGATCCAACGGCATGGGCAGCACCTTTCCGGTCCATCTGTCCGATTCACTTTGGCATTCAGGCCGCAATGTGTAAACTTAAACTTACACTGCGATGTAATTTGAAAATTACACTTCGCGCGGGACCGCGCATGGGACGGGGAATGTCGGGCAAGGAAAAGGCCGTCGTGATCGGGGCTGGGATGGGGGGGCTGGCCGCTGCCATCCGCCTGTCTGCGCTGGGGCTTTCGGTCACCGTGGTCGATATGGCCGATGCCGCAGGCGGCAAGGCGCGGGCGGTGGCCTCTGATGCCGGACCCGTCGATACCGGCCCCACGGTGATGACCCTGCCGGATGTCGCCGATTCGCTGTTCCGGCTTTGCGGCACGCGGTTGGAGGATGAGGTGGACCTGATCCCCCTGCCCCGTCTGGCGCGGCATTTCTGGCCGGGCAGCCCGTCACTGGACCTGTTTCCCGACGCCGAGGCGAATTTCGAATCGATCCGCGCCTTTGCTGGCCTGCGCGAGGCTGAGGGGTTTTCCCGCTTTGACCAGCTGTCCGCAGGCTTGCTCGCGGCCTTTGACGCGCCGGTCATGCGCGCGGCGCGTCCGATGCTGGCCCCGGTGGCGCTAGCCGCGCTGCGCCAGCCGCGTCTGTGGCCTGCTCTGCTGCCCGGACGGTCGTTGGAGCGGTTGCTGAAAGGCTATTTCCGCGACCCGCGTCTGGTGCAACTCTTTGGCCGCTACGCAACTTACGTCGGTGGCCGCCCTGCCCATTCCCCCGCCGTCCTGTCCCTGATCTGGCGGGTGGAGGCGCAGGGGGTCTATGCCGTCCGCCAAGGCATGCATGGACTTGCCGCCGCCCTTGCCCGCGTTGCCGCCGCCAAGGGTGTCGAGTTCCGCTTTGCCACCCGCGCCCGCCGCATCGTCCGCCAAGGGGGGCGCGTGACCGGGGTCGAGATGGAGGGCGGCGGCACCCTGCCCTGCACCATCTGCGTGTTCAACGGCGACCCGCAGGCGCTGGCCGAGGGGCAATTGGGCGATGCCGTCGCCGTCACCCGATCCGCCAAGGCCCCGAAGCGCAGCCTGTCGGCTTGGGTCTGGGCCTTTGCCGCCGAACCGCGTGGCGTCGATCTGGCGCACCACAATGTGTTCTTCACCGCTGACCCCGCGCAAGAGTTCGGCCCGATTGGCCGGGGCGAAATGCCCATTGCGCCAACGCTTTACGTCTGTGCCCAAGACCGCGAACTTGGGACACCGCCGCCCGCGCTGGAACGGTTTGAGATCATCCTGAACGGCCCCGCAGGCCATCCCCCCCTGACTGATGAGGACGCCCAATGCCGAACCCGGACCTTTCCCGCGCTACGGGCGCAGGGGCTGACCTTCTCTCTGCCACCCGGTCCGCAGGCCTTGCTGACGCCACACATCCTCAACCGGCGCTATCCGGGGTCGCAGGGGGCGATCTACGGCGCCTCGCCCGAGGCGGCGATGGCAGCCTTTCAGCGGCCGACGGCGCGGACGGCGCTGGCGGGCCTCTATCTGGCGGGCGGGGGGGCGCATCCGGGCGCGGGGGTGCCGATGGCGCTGCTCTCCGGGGGGCACGTAGCGACGGCGGTGGCCGAGGATCGGATGAGGCCATCGCCCCAGACGAACGCGCCCCCGACCCCGGCACCGGCCAAGGGCCGGATTTCGGCATCCGCGTCAGCCCCGGCGGATATGCCTGGTGGTATATCGACGCGATCTCAGGCGACGGGACAAAAGCCGTCTCGGTGATCGGCTTCATCGGATCGGTGTTTTCGCCGTGGTTCCATTGGTCTGGCCGGGGTGACCCCGAAAATCATTGCTGCATCAATGTGGTGACCTCTGGCCTGAACGGAAAGTTCGCCATGACCGACCGGGGGCGCGCCGCGCTGAGCCGCAGCCGCAACAGCTTTCGCGTGGGGCCAAGCCGGATCGACTGGACCGGGGACAGCCTGCGCATATCCGTCAATGAATGGGGCGCATTGCCGATGATCGGCCCCCTGCGCGGCGAAATTGTGCTGACTCCGGTTTCCCTGCCCGATGCCGTTTATGATCTGACGCCCGACGGCGCGCATCGCTGGCGACCCATCGCGCCGATGGCCCATGTCTCGGTCGATCTGACCCAAGGCCATAAATGGGAAGGCCACGGCTATTTCGACAGCAACACCGGCATCCGCCCGCTGGAGCAGGATTTCAAATTCTGGACATGGGGGCGATTCCCGCAGCGCGACCGGACGGTCTGCTTTTACGACGCGATCCGCCGTGACGGCAGCCACCTGCAACTGGGCGCGGCCTTTGACCGCCAAGGTGGCGCGCAGGTGATCGACCCGCCGCCGCTGACCCGGATGGCACGCAGCCGTTGGGCGGTGCGGCGCGACTCACGCGCGGATGCGGGGACCGTGCCCAAGGAACGGCTGTCGCTCTTGGATGCGCCCTTCTATTCGCGCGCCTTGGTCGAGACGCGGATCGACGGCGAGGCCTCTTTGGGCATGCACGAAGCGCTTGATCTGGACCGCTTCCGACTGCCGATCCTGAAACCCATGCTCGCCG
>CALRPK020000338.1:0-3692 GCA_943370015.1 Paracoccus haematequi | reverse complement strand
GGCCTGATGCCGCGCGCCGGTCAGGCGATATACCTTGGTGCCGCGCCCATCCTGCGGCAGGACGCCCAAGACCTCATCATCGAAAAACATCTCCGACGCTTCGGCATCGACGTCGATCAGACGGAAGGCCAAAGGTCCGGTGAATTCATCCGTGGTGTAGATCGTCAGCTTGTAGCTGCCCGCACCCAGCGTCAGCAGCGGGTTGGACCCGAGGCTTGGCCCATCGGTCTGATCAAAGCGACGGTCGGTCACAACGCTGCCATCGGCGCGCGACAGGCTCCACCGGACGGACCCGGTGTTGGTCGCGACATCCATCAACAGCCGCGAGGCATCGGTCAGGGTAAAGTCATAGACCTGCGACGCACCGGGGCGCGCGATGCTGGCGGTTGTCGGGCTGCCCAGCGTCAGAGGCTGTGCCGCAGGGGCGGCGCGGTCATACAGCGCCAGTTTGTAGCGCGACTGCCCGCCCCAGTAATACAGCCCCTCGACCAGCAGGGTGTATTTGCCCGCCATCGGCAGGGTGATGTCGGGAATATCACCGGGGCCGGTGTTGCCCAACAGGATGCCGCCCATGGGGTCCATGATCTTCCACCGCATCCCGCCCGTGACGGCGATGTTATCGATAAACAGCCGCTGACCCGCCGTGCCGTCAAAGGCCCAGATCGCGGTGCGGTTGGCGGGCATCAGCACATCTTCGACCGGCGTGTTCAGTGCCAAGGGCCGCGCTTCGGCCAGATCGCGCAGGACAAAGTTGAAATGCCCCCGCGCATCGCCGGCACCTTGCACCAGCAGACGGTAATTCCCCGCTGGCAGGGCGAGGATCGGGTTGGCGATGTTTTCGCTGTCCACCTGCGCCAGATGGCGGTCAATCACCAGCCCCGCCGGGCCAATCAGTTGCACCCGGATATCCGACCGCTTCGACAGGCTGTCGAGGTAGAGCCGCTTCGCCTCGGTCAGGGTGAAGGTGTAAAGCACCTCTTGCCCGACGCCTTCGATGGTGCCGGTGATCCCGTTGGCGGCAAGATTGACCACGCGCGCAGTGGCATTCGTGGCGCTGCGATCCGCCGTCGCCGCATTGGCACCGAAGCTGTCCAAGGGCAGATAGAGGACCAAGCCCGCCTCGGCCCCCGTCAGGCGCGATTGATAATTGTCGGCAATCTCGGCCCCGGTGCGGGCTTGCGACCACAGGCGGATGTCATCCACCGCGCCCTCAAAGCCTGCGATATTGCTGCCATCCTCTTGGCTTTGGCCGATGGTCAGCGACCCGTCGGTGTCACGCCCGATCTGCGGCGACATGCCGGTTTCGCGCATGAGGACGCCGTTGACGTAAATCCGCTGTTGGCTGGCCCCGCGATCCCGCACCACGGCGATATGCGCCCATTGCCCGGCGACCAAGGCCCCCGGATCGGTCTGCACCGGATCGCGCCCACCATCGGCCCGGATGACCGAGGCATAGATCGACCCGTTGGCATTCAGCCAGATGTCATGATCCGCAATCCCGCCTGCCGGATTGTTCTTGGTCATCAAGGACATCCAAGTGTCGGCGAAGCGATCCACCCGCACCCAAAGCTCGGTCGTCATATTGCCGGTGCGGTCAAGGGTGGCGTTGGGCGCGACCTCGATCATCTCGGCCCCGCGCAAGACAAGGCCGCTGTCGAGCGGGCTGTTGGTCTGCACAGGTCCAAGCGCGGGGTTCACCCCGCCAAGGGTGATCGCCTGCGGGTCGGTGTTCACCTTGAACAGGGCAAAGCGATAGTCCATTGGCGCTTGCTGGCCCATATATCGGTCGCCTTCCAGCACCAGCGTCCACTTGCCCGCGATGGGCAGGGTGATGCCATCCAGATCCCCGGCATTGGACAGCACCACCTGCTGACCAAAGGGGTCAAACAGCCGCCATGCCGCGTTGAATTCGCCCTGCGGCAGCGACTGCATGTCGACGAAGATGCGGTCCCCCGCCGCTGCGTCCAGTGTGAACGCCTTGGCCGCGCGTTGGGTGTCCAGCCGCCCTGAGACCGTCGCGCCATAGGTCATCGCCTCGGCCCCCGTCAGGGGCATCAGGCGCAGGGCATAGGCGGCTTTGACGGTGCCATTGCCATCAAAGCTAAGTTCATACTCCCCGGCGGGTGCAAGGAACAGCGGGTTGCTCCCCGCCCCGGCATCGCCGGTTTCGTTCAGCGCCCGGTCAATGCGAATGCCCTGCGGCCCGGTCAGCCGCGCACGGATATCGGACCGATCCGTCAGGGTGTTCCAGTAGATCCACGTCGGTTCGGTCAAGGTGAAGCGGTAGACATCCACCTGCCCTGCCAGATCAAGCCGCCCTTTGAACACCCCACCCAAGGCTGCGGTGCTGTCGATCACCGTGGCCGCAGGGGTGCCCGCAGGCCCGGTCAGGCTGGTCGCCCCGGCGCTTTGCGTCATGGGCAGGGTCACGATGGCCCCCGCCACCGTGCGATTGGCGGCAAGGTTGGCGGCGTCAGCCGCGCCAAGTGCCGCGCCATAGAGCCGGAACCCGGCCATCGCGCCTTGGAAGCCTGTGCCATCTTCGAGGTTATGCGCGATATAGAGCGGTTCGGTCACAGTGACGGACAGCGCATCGCGCAAGTCGCGCGTGCCCGACAGCACACCGTTGAGGTATATGCGCAACTGCTTGCCGCTGCGGTCCACCACGCCCGTCACATGGGTCCATTCATCCCAGACGATGGACCCGCCCAGCGTATTGGCTTCCAACTGGCCCGAGGCATCTGCACTGGTCAGGTGCAGATAGCCACTGGAGTTCAGCCACAGCGTATATTCACGCTGCCCGACACTGCCGCCGCCCTTGTAGACGATGGGCTGCCATGTCTGCGTCGGCTGATCGGGCTTGAACCAGAAATCAAAGCTGACATCGCCGGTGCGGGTGGTGGCGGGATCGTCGATCCGCAGATATTCGTTGCCAGTAAAGCCCTGCGCCACCCCGCCCGTGGGGCCGGTTTGCGCGACCAGCCCGTCACCGCTGCCATCTGGCGTCACATTGCGGGTGTCCACCGTGGCCGGTTGCAGGCGGAAGGCGTAATTGGCGACGCGATCCGCCGCCTCATAGCTGCGGCCTTCGATCAGCAGGGTATAGGTGCCCGTGCGTTGCAGGCGGCGCAGATCGCTGTCGTCCAGATAGGTCGGCCCGATCTCTTGCCCGCCGGTCGGGTCGATCAGCCGCCAATAGACGCCGTATTGGTCACCGTCACGCCGCAGCACATCCATCAGGAAGGTGTCGCCCACCGTGGCATCAAAGCGGTAGATATCGGTTTCCCGCGCGGGGGAAAGCTGGCCGGTGATCCGATCCCCCAAGGCGATCTTGGTGCCAAGCGCCAGATCGCGCAGGCGGAAATCGTAGCTGCCCGTGCGCCCGCCATCGCCATAGACGGTGATGGTGTAGGTGCCCGCCTGCGCGCGAAACGCGGTATTGCCGCCGAAATCAACGCTGTCCAAGTCGCGCAGGCGCAGGGTGCGGTCCACGCCACCGGGGCCTTGGATGCGGACCAGCATATAGTATTCCGGCACATAGCTGTCGAACACCAGCGTCCGCGCCTGATCCAGCGTCAAGGTCAGGCGATGCACCTGTCCGGCACGCGCGATGTCGCCGGTGATCCGATCCTCAAGCGTTACCGCACGCGGGGCGGGGTCCAGCGGGGTTTGCAGGGTGAAGGCGTAGCTGG
>CALRPK020000337.1:0-3703 GCA_943370015.1 Paracoccus haematequi | reverse complement strand
TATCAAGCGCGCCGAAGCCCAGCGATCAGCCCCGCCATTCACCCCGCGCGCGAATGGCACTCGATGAACTGCCATCCATCGGCAAATTGACAAAACACCACGCCGGGGCGGCGCGGTTCCGCAACACCTCGCCCCGGTCAACGCCATGTTCGCCGAAAATGCGCGCAGCACGGCTCGTGCGGGCGGCAACGCCCCAACCCGGACGCGCCAGCACCCCCACCGGGACCATCCGCAGGATATCCTGCCAGTGATTCCAGCGGTCCAACTGCACCAGATTGTCCGCCCCCATCAGCCAGACAAAGCGCACGCCGGGATAGATCGCCTTCAGCCGCTGAATCGTCTGCGCGGTAAAGCGCGTGCCCAGACGGCTTTCCAGATCGGTCACCGTCACACGCGGGTCGCGCATCACCGCCCGCGCCCGCGCCATACGGTCAGCAAGTGGCGCAGGACCACGCTGTTTCAACGGATTGCCCGGACTGACCAGCCACCAGACCCGGTCCAGACCCATGCGCTTCAGTGCCTCGCGCGTGATATGGACATGGCCGTTGTGGGCTGGATCGAAAGACCCACCCAGCAAACCGATCACCATGCCCCGCCGTGCGGGGGGAAAGCCTGCCCGCACGCCTAAATCTCCCTCGCGCAGATACGGGCCGAAGGGGAAGCACCCCAAGTTGCCCTTGTCCAGCATTATCGCTACATGTGCGCGCAATCATCGGATTCAGGAGCGGCGGAATGGCCTCGTATCAATACGTCTATCACATGGACGGTGTGTCCAAGACCTATCCGGGCGGCAAGAAGGTGTTCGAGAACATCCGCCTGAACTTCCTTCCCGGCGTCAAGATCGGCGTCGTCGGCGTCAACGGCGCGGGGAAATCCACCCTGCTGCGCGTGATGGCGGGCTGGGACAAGGATTTTCAAGGCGAGGCTTGGGCTGCCAAGGGGGCCAAAGTCGGCTACCTGCCGCAGGAACCCAAACTTGAAGAAGCCCTGACGGTGCGCGAAAACGTCAAGCTCGGCGTTGCGGAAAAGCAGGCAAAGCTGGACCGTTACAACGAACTGGCCATGAACTATTCGGACGAGACCGCCGAAGAGATGGCCCAGCTTCAGGACGTGATCGACGCCGAAAACCTGTGGGAACTGGACAACCAGATCGACATCGCGATGGAAGCTCTGCGCTGCCCACCCGATGACGCAAACGTGGCCACGCTGTCAGGCGGCGAACGTCGCCGTGTGGCGCTGTGCAAACTGCTGCTTGAAGCGCCTGACATGCTGCTTCTGGACGAACCGACCAACCACCTTGATGCCGAAACCATCGCTTGGCTGCAAAAGCACCTGATCGAGTACAAGGGCACGATCCTGACGGTCACCCACGACCGTTACTTCCTTGACGACATCACGACGTGGATTCTGGAACTGGAACGCGGCCGCGGCCTGCCGCATGAGGGCAACTATTCCTCATGGCTGGATGCCAAGGCCAAGCGTTTGGCGCAGGAAGCCCGCGAAGATAAGGCCAAGCAAAAGGTTCTGGAAAAGGAACTGGAATGGATTCGCGCCGGGGCCAAGGCCCGTCAGGCCAAATCCAAGGCGCGTATCTCGGCCTATGAAAAGATGGCGGACGAATCGATCAAGGATCTGGTCGGCAAGGCCCAGATCATCATCCCGCACGGCCCGCGTCTGGGGTCCAAGGTCATCGAATTCGACAATGTGTCGAAAGCGATGGGCGACAAGCAGCTGATCGAAAACCTGTCCTTCTCGCTGCCGCCGGGCGGCATCGTCGGTGTGATCGGCCCCAACGGCGCGGGGAAATCCACGCTGATGAAAATGATCACCGGGGTGGAACAGGCCGACACCGGCACCATCACCTTGGGTGACACGGTGCAACTGTCCTATGTCGACCAGTCGCGCGATTCGCTCGACCCGAACAAGAACGTCTGGGAGGAAATCTCCGACTCGCTCGACATCGTGGTTCTGGGCGATGCCGAGGTGAACAGCCGCGCCTATTGCTCGTCCTTCAACTTCAAGGGTTCGGACCAGCAGAAAAAGGTTGGCATCCTGTCGGGCGGGGAACGCAACCGCGTCCACATGGCCAAACTGCTGAAGTCCGGCGGCAACGTCCTGCTCTTGGACGAACCGACCAACGATCTGGACGTGGAAACTCTGCAAGCGCTGGAAGCCGCGATTGAACAATTCGCCGGCTGCGCGGTCATCATCTCGCACGACCGCTTCTTCCTTGACCGTCTGTGTACCCACATCCTCGCGTTTGAGGGCGATGCCCATGTCGAATGGTTCGAAGGCAACTTCGAAGCCTATGAGCAGGACAAGATCCGCCGCCTCGGCGCGGATTCGGTCGAACCCAAGCGGGTGAAACACAAGAAGTTCTCGCGCTGAACCATCCGCCAAACCGGCGGCACACCAAAAGCGCGCGGCGCGGCGGCCACAGTCGGGCCGCGCCGCAGCCCAGTTGCCTTGCGCCTTTGCCGCGACGCGGCGTTAATGTGCGCAATCTGGCTTTGACCAGCGAATCGCCTCCATTTGTCAGGTTCCGCCATGCACCTCGCCAAGACGCTTGCCCTGTGCACCGCCCTCGCCTTGCCCGCTGCCCCTGCCGCAGCCCAAACCCTCGTGTTTGAAGGCTTTCAGACGGTCAACCGCTTTGACGTGAGCGGGGCGGCGGTGGAATACCGCTTTTCCCCGTTCCGCGAAAAGAACGGCACTGCCTTTTCAGTGATCCTGCGCGGCATGTATGACAGCGGCGACAATGGCTGGCTTGGCGCGGGTCTGCACATCCGCCACGATTACGCCAACGGCTGGTTCGTCGAAGGCGCGACGATGCCGGGGTATTATGACCATTCCGGTCCGGCCTACTACCTTGGGTCCGAGTTGGAGTTTTTCAGCTATGTCGGCGTCGGCCACCGCATCGGTGATGCGAACTTCGTCTCGGTGATGTTCGGACACCTGTCCAACGCCAACACCGGAGACATCAACCCCGGTCGTAACTCGGTCTCTGTCCGCTTCGGCACAAGTTTCTGAACGCGGAACCCCGCGCGCAGCGGCGGGTTGGCCTTGGGTCCGGGCAAGCGCCCCACCCCAACCAACCGGAGGTCTGACATGCGTGGCATTCTTGCATGGCTTATCGGGATTCCAATCCCGATCATCATCCTGCTGTACTTTCTGGATGTGTTTTGACGCCCGTGCCACCTGCACAAACGCTAAGCACCCCAAGCCAGCCATCGGCGACATCCAGCAAATCTTGCCGTTTTCCCTTGCTTTTGTGGGAAGCCGCCCCCATATCTTCCCGGCGACGTTATCTCTACTCGACTTCTGTCTTCGGATTTTCCGGCCACAGCATCGACCAGGCTGACGGGGCCAAAGCTGCCGCATGGTGCGGGCGGCACACTGACAGGAGACTTCACGATGGCCAAGGGCACCGTGAAATGGTTCAATGAAACCAAAGGCTACGGCTTCATCGCCCCGGAAGGCGGCAAGAAGGACGTGTTCGTGCACATCACCGCGCTGGAACGCGCTGGTCTGCGCGGTCTGAAGGACGGCCAAGCCGTGACCTTCGACATCGAATCCGGCCGTGACGGCCGCGAATCCGCGACCAATCTGTCGCTGTCCTGATCTCGGACATCCGGTTTGACGCTCCGTCCTACGGGATCGGAACCGCAAGCCGCAAAGAATTCAGACGGGGCGCACCGGAAAC
>CALRPK020000336.1:0-3710 GCA_943370015.1 Paracoccus haematequi | reverse complement strand
CTGGACCTTGAAGGTCTGGCCAATCATCGCGGGTCTTTGTTCGGCGGGATGGGGGATCAGCCCAGCCAAAAGGGCTTTGAGGGACGTCTTGCGCTGGCGATTGCCCAACTCGACCCCTCGCGGCCTGTAGTGGTGGAGGCAGAAAGCGCCAAGGTCGGCAATTGCCGCCTGCCGCCGCGCCTGTGGCGGGCGATGGTCGCCGCCCCGCGCATCGCCATCGCAGCACCCCGCGCCGCGCGGGCAGAATACCTGACCCGCGCCTATGCCGACCTAACCGCAGACCGCGACCGGTTGGATGCCATCGTGGCCTCCCTGCGCCCTGCCCATGCAGCCGAGGTGATCGCCCAATGGCGCGCTTTGGTGGCGACGGGCGGGTTTACCGCCTTGGCCGATGGGTTGATGGAACACCATTACGATCCCCGCTACGGCAAGCACCGCGCCCGGATGGAGGTGCCCTTGACCGAGATCACGGCAGAGTCGCTGGCAGAGGCGGACTTGCCCGCGCTGGCCGACAAGGTGGCGGATGCCGTGAACCGGGCAGAGCGGTAAGCGCGCGTCGGCACGTGTCAGGCCAGCGTGATGGTGGCGGGCGGCAAATCCCCGACCGTCACGGTGCAAGTCTGACCGCGCAGCAGCGGGCCAACCCCGGCAGGGGTGCCGGTAAAGATCAGATCGCCGGGACAAAGCGCGACATAGCCTGACAGATGGGCGATGATTTCCGGCACGCTCCAGATCATGTCCGCAATCCGCGCGTTCTGCGTGATGCGGCCATCAACGGCACAGGTGATCGGTGCATCGGCCAGCGGTCCGGCGACCAAGGCCCCCAACACGGCCGAATGGTCAAAGCCCTTGGCCATATCCCACGGGCGACGCGCGGCCTTGGCCTCAGCCTGCAAGTCACGCCGGGTCAGGTCATTTCCGGCGGCATGGCCCCAGATCAGCGAGGGGGCATCCTCGACGCTTACATCAATCCCGCCGCGCCCGAGTGCCACGACTAACTCTGCCTCGTGGTGCAGATCGGCGGTCTTGGGCGGGAACGGGATCACCGCCCCGCTTTCCACCACCGCATCGGCGGGCTTGGTGAAAAAGAACGGGGCTTCGCGGGTGGGATCGCCGCCCATTTCGCGGCTGTGTTCGGCGTAATTGCGCCCGACGCAGAAGATTCGCCGCACCGGGAACCGCAGGTCACTGCCCGCAATCGGCAATGTTACCGGGCCGGGGGCGGCAAAGACCGTGGCCATCAGCTTTCCGGCCCCATCGCGGTGCATTCCAATCCACGCGCGATCAGACGGCGGCAGGCCAGATCGGCCTGTTGCTGCGTCAATCCGGCAAAGGTCGCCTCATAGCCGCCCTTGCGTTCCACGACCTTGCGCAGCGATTGGTTCAGCGTGGCGCTTTCGGTCAACTGGGTCTTGAGCAACACCTTTTCGGCGTCAAAGCTGGACGGATAACGCCCGACGCTGATGCCCCAATGCCGATCACCCGAGGTGGACATCGACACCACCACCTCTTCGGCCTCATGGCCCTCAGCGCTGGCGACCTGCACATCGTCATAGATCGGCGCGTTGCGCTTTTTCTTGACCACGCCCAGCGTGCCATCCAGCGCCGCCGCCTGCGCCTGAAGCGTGCCTTGCGGCGGGGCGATGACGGTCATGTCTTCGACCATGGTCATGTCAGTCTGGTTCGGGTCCGTCAGCATCGGATCGGCAGAGGCCATCTGCATCGGCGCAGGTTCGGGTGCTTCGGCAAGGTCTTCGACCGCGTCGATGATCCCGGCCTCTGCCACCTGTGTTTCGGGCAGGGGGGCGGTTCCGGTCGCTTCGGCCAAGGCGCCAAGGATGCTGTCCTGCATATCGTCCACCGCCTCTGCGGCGGCAAGCGCGGTGTCATCTGCCACAGGCGCAGCGGCGGCGGTCGCGGTGGGACGGGCCTGCGGGCGCAGGGATTTGGTCGGGGCCACGACGGCGGTGATGGTCTTGGCCCCCGGTGCGGCGGCGGCTTCGGCCACCAGCGCCTCATCCGCGCCCTGATAATCGGCAGGCGGCGGCGGGTTGACCGGTGCGTTCTGCGGGGCGGCTGCAAAGCCCTTGTCCAGCAGTTTCATCATGCGGCGGTTGCGGTCATCGGTCGAGGTGCCGCCCATCACCGTGGCGATCAGGCGCTTGCCATTGCGTTCCGCGCTGGCGGTCAGGTTGAAGCCTGCCGGAACCGTGTAGCCGGTCTTGATCCCGTCCGCGCCTTCATACTTGTCCAGAAAACGGCGGTTGGTGTTGTTCACCGTGGCCAGCCCCGCATCCGTCGACCGGCGCGAGAACAGGTTGTAGAATTGCGGGAAATCATAGAACAGCCGCCGTCCCAGAACGGTCAGGTCATGCGCGGTGGACAGGTGCCCCTTGGCCGTCAGCCCGTTAGCATTCTTGAAGGTGGAATTGTCCATCCCGATGGCGCGGGCGGTGCGGGTCATGCGTTCGGCAAAGGCGGGTTCCGACCCGCCGCCGATGAATTCGCCGATGGCCGTGGCCGCATCATTTGCCGATTTGATCGCCGCCGCCCGGATCAGATAGCGCAGTTGGATTTTCTGCCCCGCCCGCAACCCAAGCCGCGAGGGTGGCTGTGCAGCGGCATGTTTGGAAATCGTCACCATCGAATCGAGCGAGATATTGCCGCGGCTGATTTCCTCGAACGCGATGTAGAGGGTCATCATCTTGGTCAGAGACGCCGGATGCAGCCGCGTGTCCGAGTTTTCGGCGTAAAGCACCTCGCCCGAGCGGGCGTCGATCATGAACGCGGCATAGGGCGCGGCGTGCAGCCCCGTTGCTGTCAGCACATAGGCCAACGCCAGGGCCAGATACAGCCCGATGTCGCGGAAAACCCGCCCGAAGTGCGAAGCCACGTCGCGGTTCCTTGTCACTATCCAGTCGCGGACTGGTCTCTGCCTCTGGTTCGGACCCGTTCAAGCGGACCCGACTTTTTGATTTGGCAAAACGCTAACACAGGGGTCTGCATCCGAAAAGCCCCTGTTTTTTCAATGATTTTTTCGCCGCTGGGCCTGTGGCGGCAGCGCAACGCGCGGCACAATAGCGGGGCTTTGCCACTACAGTTAGTGGTTAACCTCTATTAACGATACCAGATCGGCCAAACCCGACAAAGTCTCAAGGCTGTGATAGCGGGGGTGATCTTCGGGCGGGTCGGCGGCTTCCAGCGCCCAAGTCAGCCCATGCGGCACGTAAACGCCCCAAGACCCTGCCTGAAGGGCGGGCAATACATCCGATTTCATCGAATTGCCCACCATCATGGCGCGGTCAGGCCCGTCGCCGTGACGGGCGAAAATGGACGCATAGACGGGCGCGGTCTTGTTCGACACGATTTCCACCGCGTGAAACAGATCGCCAAGGCCGGATTGTGCCAGTTTGCGTTCCTGATCCAGAAGATCGCCCTTGGTCACCAGCAGCACGCGGTGGCTGTCGGAAAGGGCCTCGACCGCCGCCTGCGCATGGGGAAGCAGTTCAATCGGGTGTTCCAGCATGTCCCGCCCTGCCGCCATGATCTCAGCGATGACGCTGGCGGGCACGCGGCCCTCGGTCACCTCGATCGCGGTTTCGATCATCGACAGGGTAAAGCCCTTCACCCCGAATCCATAGTGACCCAGATTGCGCCGCTCTGCCGCCAAGAGACGGTCGTGCAGATTCTCGGCCTCGGCATGGTCGGCC
>CALRPK020000335.1:0-3723 GCA_943370015.1 Paracoccus haematequi | reverse complement strand
CTCAAACGCCGCACGCAGCCAGCTTTATGACCTGAACCGTCAGGTCTGGAGCGATGATCTCTGCGCTCTGTTCGGCGTGGACAAATCCTGTCTGCCTGCGGTGCAGGACAGCGCCTCGATCTTTGGCGTGACAAAGGGCGTGGCGGGGTTGCGCGATGGCATCCCCATCGCCGCCGCCATTGGTGACAGCCATGCCGCGCTGTTCGGACATGGGGCGTTCAACCCCGGCGACGGCAAGGTGACTTTTGGCACCGGGTCATCCATTATGACCACCTTGCCGCAGTTTATCGCGCCACAGCAGGGCATCACCACCACGATTGCTTGGGCGCTGAACGGCACGCCAACCTATGCGTTTGAGGGCAATATCCTCGTCTCCGCCTCGGCCCTGCCGTGGATGGTTGAGATGTTGGGACTGCCCGATGTGCAGGCGCTGACCGATCTGGCGGCGACCGCCGCGCCGGATGGTCCGGGGTTTGTGCCTGCCTTCGTGGGCCTTGGTGCGCCGCATTGGCAGGCCGATGCACGGGCGCTGTTTTGTGGGATCACTTTCAACACCAGCCGCGCGCAGATGGCGCGGGCGGTTACGGATTCGATGGCCTTTCAGGTGCATGACGTCTTTGCTGCCATGTCTGCGCAATCGCCTGCGCCTTTGGGCAAGCTTTATGCCGATGGTGGGCCCAGCAAGAACACCTTCCTGATGCAATGCGTGGCTGACACACTGAACCACCCCGTCATCCAATGCGACGCGCCAGAGGTTTCGGCGCTGGGCGCAGCCTATCTGGCGGGATTGGCACTAGGGGTTTGGCCCGATCTGGCGGCGATTGCCGCACTGCCGCGGGGTCACACAGTGCTGCCGCCACAGGCCGGGGACCGCGCCGCGCGGTTGGCGGTCTGGGAGGATGCCATTAAACGCTCGACGCTTCCGGGGGTCTGACGATAGGGTGAATAAAAATTCACTCAGGGGTAGGTCATGGGCCGGATCAACGAACTCAGACTGATCGCACGCGTGGCCCAGATGTATCACATCGAAGGCAGGCGTCAGGCTGAGATTGCCGAAACCCTGCGTATGTCGCAGGCCACCGTGTCGCGCATGCTGAAACGCGCCGAACAAGAGGACATCGTTCGCACCACCGTCATTCCCCCACCCGGCACCTTTGCCGATCTGGAACTGGCGCTGCGTGAACGCTACGCCCTGAACGAAGCGATTGTGGTCGATTGCTCCGAAGACCGCGACGGCGCCATCATGGCCCGCATCGGCGAGGCGGCGGCGCATTTCCTTGAGGTCACGTTGCAGACCGATGAGGTGATCGGCGTGTCCAGTTGGAGCCAGACCATCCTGCGCATGGTGGACAACATCCACCCGATGAAGGCAACCAAGGCGAAATATCTGGTGCAGCTTTTGGGCGGGATGGGCGAACCCGCCGCCCAAACCCACGCGACTCAACTGATTGCCCGGCTTGCCAAATTGACCGGGGGCGAGGCGCGGTTGCTGCTGGTGCAGGGCATCACCTCCTCGCGGGAGGCGAAGCTGGTCATGCTGTCCGACCCGATGGTGCGCGGCACCATGGACCTCTTTGGCAGGCTGAGCCTTGCCATCATCGGCATCGGCGCGGTGGAGCCTTCGGAACTGCTGTCGCGGTCGGGCAATGTGTTCTCGCGGCAAGAATTGGCCCTGTTGAATGAGGCTGGGGCGGTGGGCGAAATCTCATTCCGCTTCTTTGACCGTGAGGGGCGGCTTGTTGATACCCCGCTGAACGAGCGGGTTCTGGGCGTGACGCTGGATGATCTGCGCAAGGCCGATCGGGTGATCGCGCTGGCGGGGGGCGAGGCCAAGACAGCAGCCATCGCCGGGGCTTTGAAGCTCGGCCTGATCGACGTGTTGGTGACGGATAAATTTACGGCGGCACGCCTGACCGCCTGATGGGCCGGGACAGGTCTGCTGCGCTTTGTGGAGGGTACGACATGAAACGTTTTGCAGGCCAGACCGTCTTTGTCACCGGCGGCAACAAGGGCATCGGGCGCGGCATCGCCACCCGCTTTGCCTCCGAAGGGGCCAAGGTCGCCATCGCGGCGATTGAGGCCGATACCCCCGACGCCGCCCGCGCGATTGCGACTGAAACGGGGGCAACGGTGCTGGGCATGGCGCTGGATGTCACCGACGCCGCCGCCGTCAAGGCCGCCTATGCCGAGGTTGAGGCGCAGTTGGGCCCCCTGTCCGTTTCCGTCCAAAACGCTGGCGTCATCACCATCGCCAAGGTCGAGGACCTGACGGAACGCGAATGGGACATGAACCTTGATGTGAACACCAAGGGCGTTTTCCTGTGCTGCCAAGAGGCGATCCGCCGTTTCCGTGCCTCTGGCACCAAGGGGCGGCTGATCAACACCGCCTCAGGCCAAGCGCGGCAGGGGTTCATCTACACCCCGCATTATGCAGCCTCCAAGTTCGGGGTGGTGGGGCTGACGCAAAGCCTTGCCAAGGAATTGGCGCGCGAAGGGATCACCGCCAACGCCATCTGCCCCGGCATCATCCATACCGAGATGTGGGATTACAATGACCGCGTCTGGGGTCAGATGCTGGGCACCTATGGCCCCGGCGAGTTGATGACCGAATGGGTTCGCGGCATCCCGATGGGCCGCGCGGGGACCCCGGCCGAGGTTGCGGCGCTGGTGGCATTCCTTGCATCCGAAGATGCGGCCTATATCACCGGTCAGACCATCAATGTGGATGGCGGGCTGATCATGTCATGACTCGTGCCTTGGCCTGTCCAAGGCACGTGCTTGCGGCCTAATCGCAGCCCGCCTTTGGAAACCCAATGCGAGCCACGATCATTTCGGCATTCAATCCGCACCCATGCCGACCCGCTTGGGTCAACCGGGCTCCCCGAAGCGGCTAGGTCGAAAAGGCGACAGAGGTTCCGCCAATGGAACGGCGGGTAATTGTCTTCCACAAACCATTTTTTCGAGCCATTTTTTCCGTTTTACTTCAATGGGTTCAGAAAAAACCAAAAATTTTGGCGGGCAGATCTTCCACCTGTGTTCGGTCTAATGCTTCCACCAACAATATAGTACCAGATTCCTTCTCTGCCGGTCAGGTTTTTGGGAGGGAAAAGACGGTGCAGCTAGACGGCCAGTACGGCGCTGGGTTCCCTCCGAAGCACCACAAGGCTCCACACAAGGTTCGACGGCTCTTCGCCCATCTCTGCTGAGTGTCGCTCCCGGCCCTAAGCTGACCTTGCACTCCACGATCTGCGCTGATGTGCCCCTCCCCGGAGTTGACGTTCGCAATGCCCCCCCCGGGCGTGTCCAAGCGGAGGCGGATGCGTCCGCTTCCGAAAGCTCGCAATAGCGGGGGATTCCGTGCAAGCGCAAAAGCTGGTAGCGTCGTCAAGAAAACCGAGGCGACGATGGCACAGAAATCTCAGATCGAATGGACTGATGCGACGTGGAATCCTGTGACTGGATGCACCAAGGTAGGTTCGGGCTGCGACCACTGTTACGCTGAACGTTTCGCGGAACGCTGGCGCGGGACACTGGGGCATCCATACGAGCAGGGCTTCGATATGCGGCTCTGGCCATCGAGGCTCGGTCAGCCAGCGTTGTGGAAGAAGCCGCGCATGATCTTCGTCAACTCGATGAGCGACCTTTTTCACAAGGACATTCCGCGCGAGTTCATCGACTGCGTGTTCGATTCGATGGAAGCTGCAGATTGGCACGTCTATCAGG
>CALRPK020000334.1:0-3738 GCA_943370015.1 Paracoccus haematequi | reverse complement strand
TTGCGGTTCGCGGCCCGATCCGCGCCCGATCCCGCGAAATCGTCAAAAGCCTTTTCCGTAACCCGGATGATATGGGCGCGCACGAAATCGGACCCTTCCCGCGCCCCATCCTCGGGGTGTTTCAGCGCGCATTCCCATTCGACCACGGCCCAGCCGTCAAAGCCGTATTGCGTCAGCTTTGAGAAGATGCCGCCGAAATCCACCTGCCCATCGCCCAAGGACCGGAAACGCCCCGCGCGGTTGACCCAGGATTGGAAGCCGCCATAGACGCCCTGCCGCCCCGTGGGGTTCAACTCGGCATCCTTGACGTGGAACATGCGGATGCGTTCGTGGTAGATGTCGATATGTTCCAGATAATCAAGGTGTTGAAGCACATAATGCGACGGGTCGTAGAGCATGTTCGCCCGCGCATGGTTGCCCACACGCTCAAGGAACATCTCATAGCTGATCCCGTCATGCAGGTCTTCGCCGGGGTGGATTTCATAGCAGAGGTCCACGCCCATCTCTTCGGCGTGGTTCAGGATCGGCAGCCAGCGGCGGGCAAGCTCGTCAAACGCCTCTTCCACCAGCCCCGCTGGGCGCTGCGGCCAAGGATAGACATAGGGCCAGGCCAGCGCGCCCGAAAACGTGGCTTGCGCGGTCAGACCAAGGTTACGCGAGGCGGTCAGCGCCTTTTTCACCTGATCCACGGCCCATTCGGCCCGTGCGCCCGGATTGCCCCGCACTGATGGCGCGGCAAAGCCGTCAAAGGCCACGTCATAGGCCGGATGCACTGCAACCAATTGGCCTTGCAGGTGGGTGGACAGTTCCGTGATGGCAATGCCGCTTTCCGCCGCCACGCACTTCAATTCATCGCAATAGGTCTGCGAGGATGCGGCTTTGTCCAGATCGAACAAGCGCCCGTCCCAGCTTGGGATTTGCACTCCCTCATAGCCGCAATCGGCCGCCCAAGCGGTGATGGATTTCCATGAATTGAACGGGGCAGCGTCACCCGCGAATTGCGCCAGAAACAGCGCCGGTCCTTTGATCGTCTTCATCCCCGATCCTCCCTTTTGGTCAAGCTTCTGGCCGATCCAGATATTGCGATTGGTCCGGCGCGCGGCGTTCGATGGCGGCCATGATCGCCTTGGCCAGAAAATGCCCGGCCTTCCCCACATCCTCGTGCAGCACGATCATTTCGCGGCGAAAGCGGTTCAGGAACGGGATCGCCTCTTTGCCCACCGCATCGAAATCCTGCCCCAAGACCTTCCCCGCATGCTCTGCCCCCGCCACCGCCGCCATCGAGGCGGTCGTAGAGCCCAGCACAAACCCATCCGGCGGATTGGGCGCAAGAAAGCGCTGAGCCACCCCATCCTCGATCACGCCGCCGGGACTGTCCGAGGTGTAATCTGCTGCCACCTCAAAACTCAAACCCAGATGCGCGGCCTCGTCCGAGAATCCGGTCAGCATGTGCCGGGCATAGCTATGCTCGCGCGGGGGGGCGATGATCATCAACCGTTTGCGCCCGCGTGCCGCCAAGCGCCGCACAGCGACGCGGCCATAAGCCTCGTTGTCGTAGTCGAAATAGGCGTGGTCCAGCCCCATATCGGTGCGCCCATGCGTGGCAAAGGGAAAGCCACGTTCCGCCATGTAACGCACACGCGGGTCGTCGGGGCGGGTCTGGTTCAGTATGATGCCATCAGCGCTGCCGGTTTCCACGATATAGCGGATCGGCGTCAGCGGGTCCTCTTCGGGGAAGAACGGCATGACGACCAGATGAAAGGCCGTGCCCTTTAGCGTGCGCGCGATGGAATACAGCAGTTGCGAGGTGTGGTTCATCACATCCGCCTCGGTCGACAGGACCAAGGCGATCACATTGGTCTTGCCGGTGCGCAGGCGCACACCGGCGCGGTTGGGGCGATAGCCCAGCCGTTCCGCCGTCTCGCGCACGCGCCGCTTGGTCTCTTCGCCGATGTCAGGCGCATCCTTCAATGCGCGCGATACCGTCGCGATGGCCAGCCCGGTTTCGGCGGCGATGGTCTTGAGTGTCGGCCGTTCATCGGCTGCGACCAACAAGTGTTGCAGGTCGATTGGCGTGTGCGGCGGCGTGTCGGAGGGCGAATCTGTCACAGCGGCTGTCCTTTACGCGGCGCTGCGGAAAGCCATGCTGTGCAAGCGCGGCGAAGTCGAGATGTCTGTGCAAATCGTAGCACTGGATGTGCAGGCTTATGCGTCCAAAGATCAGACAAACCCCCTGCCACCGATGCCTTCGACGGCGCAAAAAGCGCCCGTGCCACAACAGCTTGGCGGTGATTTTTCAACGCTGCGGAACGGTGCGGGCACATCGAGTTTGACGGTCCATGACAGGATTGATTCGCCCCGATTGAAGCGCCATCCTCCCTGTCAAAACAAGCGAAAAGATTGCTTTACAGGCAAAACTACAACGTTATAGGCTATTTCTATAACGATTTAGAAACTGGGAGGAACCAATGAAATCAATGAAACTCGCCGCCTTCTTGGCGGCCAGTGTCGCGCTGCCTTCGGTCGCTTCGGCGGTCGAACTTGAGGTCACGCACTGGTGGACTTCGGGCGGTGAAGCCGCCGCTGTGGCAGAACTCGCCAAGGCGTTTGACGCCTCGGGCGACAAGTGGGTGGACGGCGCCATTGCAGGCGGCGGCGACACTGCGCGTCCTATCATGATCAGCCGCATCACCGGCGGCGATCCGATGGGGGCGACCCAGTTCAACCACGGCCAGCAGGCGCTGGAACTGGTCGAAGCTGGCCTGATGCTCGACCTGACCGACGTGGCCGAGGCTGAAGGTTGGAAAGACAAGATCTTCCCGCCGTCGCTCTTGGACAGCTGCACCGTCGATGGCCGCATCTATTGCGCCCCTGTGAACATCCACTCGCCGGAATGGCTGTGGCTGTCCAACAAGGTCTATGAAGACATCGGCATCCCGGTTCCGCAGAACTGGAACGAATTCGTGGCCTCCGCGCCGCAGGTCGAAGCCGCCGGGAAAATCCCGCTGGCGCTGGGTGGCCAGCCTTGGCAGTCCAACCTCGCCTTCGGTGCGCTGACCGTCGCTGTTGCCGGTCTTGACGTGTGGAAACAGGTGAACATCGAAAAGAACATGGACGTCGCCGCTGGCCCGGAAATGGCCGCCGTGTTCGCCGCTGCCGCTGACGCACGCAAACTGGCTGCAAAGTCCACCGTTCAGGACTGGAACCAGGCCACCAACCTCGTGATCACCGATCAGGCCGCTGGCCAGATCATGGGTGACTGGGCACAGGGCGAATTCCAGGTCGCAGGCGAAGTCGCGGGCAAGGATTACACCTGCCTTCCGGGTCTGGGTCTGAACAAGTACCTCTCCACCGGTGGCGACGCCTTCTACTTCCCCAAGCTGGATGATCCGGAAAAAGAAGCCGCGCAGAAGCGTCTGGCTGCTCTCTTGGTCTCCCCGCCGGTTCAGGTGGCGTTCAACCTCAAGAAAGGCTCGCTGCCGATCCGTGGCGACGTCGATCTGGCGGCTGCCAACGACTGCATGAAGAAGGGTCTGGAAATCCTGGCTGGTGGCAACATCATGCCGTCGGGTGACCAGCTCTGGTCGCCGGACGTTCAAACCCAGCTGGGCGATTTGCAGGCTGAGTTCTGGAAGTCCGACATGGCGGCTGCCGATGCCCATGCCAAGTATCTGGAAATCCTGAAGTCCGGTCTCTGATCGACCTCGGATGCGAAGGGCTGGCCTGACGGCTGGCCCT
>CALRPK020000333.1:0-3742 GCA_943370015.1 Paracoccus haematequi | reverse complement strand
ACCCGGCGGGGACGCGGGCGATCCGCATCGACATGCTGGAACGTCTGGCCGACCTTCTGCGCGCCAAAGACAGCCGCGCAGGCTTTGAGGCGATGCCGGAGATGCTGTCGATCACCGGCATGACGCTGGAACAGTTTGCCGATCTGATGACCGGTCTGGGTTACAAGGCCGAAAAGGCCGAACGGCCCAAGGTCAAGACGGTGGAACTGCCTGCGCCCTCCACCTCGACCGCGCCGATCCCGGAAGAGGAATCGGTGCTGGCCCCGCCGCCAGAACCCGAAGCCCCGGTTGAAGGGGCTGAGGCTGCGCCGGTGGAAATGGAAGTGTTCTACAGCTTTAGCTGGGCACCGAAGCCCCGTTTCCAGCGTCCCGAACGTCCGCAGGGTGACCGCCCGCGTGGCGACCGTCCGGCCCGTCCGCAGGGGGAGCGTCCCCAAGGCGACCGTCCGAAGCGCGCCGAAGGGGAGGCCAAGCCGCAAGGCGACCGTCCGCCGCGTGCTGACCGTCCGCAGGGGGATCGTCCGCAGGGAGATCGTCCCCAGGGCGACCGCCCGCAAGGCGAACGCCGTGACCGGGGCAAGGGTGGCGATTTCAAGGGCGGCAAGGGCGGTGGCAAGTTTGACCGCAACGACCGCAAGGATGGCGGTAAGCCGCAGGGCGCCAAGACCTTTGAGGCCCGTCCCCCCCGTGTTGAAAAGCCGATTGATCCCGACAACCCCTTCGCGGTCCTTGCGGCCCTGAAGAACAAGGGCTGACCGGGGCTGCCTTTGGCTGGACCCGGTTCAGGCAAGGGAACCAAGACCGCGCCGCCGCAGCGCCCGACGCTGCGGCTGGACAAATGGCTTTGGCAGGCGCGGTTCTTCAAGACCCGCAGTCTGGCCGCCGAAATGGTGGAAAGCGGCCATTTGCGCATCAACGGTCAGCGCAGCGGCAAACCGGGCCATGCTGTGGCGGTGGGCGATGTGCTGACCTTTCCGCAAGGCGGGCGTATCCGTTTGGTGCGCATCCTGTCGCTTGGCGAACGTCGCGGCCCCGCGACCGAGGCGGCAGAGCTTTTTCTTGATCTGGATGCCCCCGCTGCGGCGGTGTCGCCGCTTGAATGATCCGGCAAACCCTTTTAAGTCACAGCCCAACCAAGCCTTGGGAGCAACGCCATGACCTATGTGGTGATCGACAACTGCATCGCCTGCAAATACACCGACTGCGTCGAAGTCTGCCCGGTGGATTGCTTCTACGAAGGCGAAAACATGCTCGTCATCCACCCGGATGAGTGCATTGATTGCGGCGTCTGCGAACCGGAATGCCCTGCTGACGCAATTCGTCCGGACACGGAACCGGATATGGACCAGTGGGTTGCCTTCAACAGGAAGTATTCGGAAATGTGGCCGGTGCTGACCGTCAAGAAGGACGCGTTGCCGGATGCCGAAGCCCGCGATGGCGAAACCGGCAAGCTGGCCAAGTACTTTTCGGAAGCGGCAGGCGAAGGCAGCTGATCCGGGTCTCGCCTGTGCCCTGCTTTGGGCATGATTCCCGAAATGATTCGCGTCCAGCACCATGACGAATCGGTGTTGGCTGCCAGAATGACGTGCTTTCAACGGCTTGCGCCGCCTCTGTCCAATGTGGGGCCGGTTGGAATCACGTCATTTTTGTGATACAAGCTGTGTACAGAACGCACGGAAGCCTGATCCCTTGCTCGGCGCTGCTCGCCTGAGAAGGTTCTTCTTGTGACAAATCGGCCGGATCGTCGGGGTGGTCTTCGCCCCGAACGGTAGCTTTGTCGTCTTTACGGGCGTCGCAACCGAGGAAGCGACTGGATGACCAAGACCAAGAAGCCCGAATTCCGCCCCAACGAATTCGTCGTTTACCCGGCCCACGGTGTGGGCAGAATCAACTCGATCGAAGAGCAAGAGATCGCCGGTCTGCGGCTGGAACTCTTTGTCATCTCGTTTGAGAAGGACAAGATGACCCTGCGCGTGCCGACGCATAAGGCGACCGAGGTGGGTATGCGTCAGCTGTCCACCCCCGACATCGTGTCCAAGGCGCTGGATACCCTCAAGGGCAAGGCGCGGGTCAAGCGGGCGATGTGGTCGCGCCGCGCGCAGGAATATGAGCAAAAGATCAACTCGGGTGATCTGCTGGCCATTGCCGAAGTGGTGCGCGACCTGCACCGCACCGATGATCAGCGCGAACAGTCTTATTCCGAGCGTCAGTTGTATGAAGCCGCGCTGGAACGCCTTACCCGCGAAGTTGCGGCTGTCTCGGGCGTGGATGAGGCTGGCGCACAGAAAAAGGTCGGTGAGGTTTTGGTCGGCCGCGCTGCCTGATCCTGAGACATCACCGCGAAGATTTGGCCGCAGGGGCAACCCTGCGGCCTTTTTCATAGCTCAGGCGGCGGAACCGCCCACCGTCAGACCGCCGATCATCAATGTGGGTTGGCCCACACCCACCGGCACCCATTGCCCGGCCTTGCCACAATTGCCGATGCCGGGGTCCAGTTGCAGATCATTGCCGATGGCGCGGATATGCTTCAGTGCCGTCGCGCCATCCCCGATCAGCGTGGCCCCTTTGACGGGTGCGCCGACCTTGCCGTTCTGAACGCGATACGCCTCGGTGCAGGAAAACACGAACTTGCCGTTGGTGATGTCCACCTGACCGCCACCGAAACCGACCGCGTAGATGCCATCCTTCAACCCGGCGAGGATGGTTGCAGGGTCATCTTGCCCCGCCAGCATATAGGTGTTGGTCATGCGCGGCATCGGGATATGGGCATAGCTTTCGCGCCGCCCGTTGCCGGTCGGGGCCACCCCCATCAAGCGCGCGTTCTGGCGGTCCTGCATGTAGCCGACCAGCACGCCATCCTCGATCAGCACATTCTTGGCCGAGGGCGTCCCTTCGTCATCCACCGAAATGGACCCGCGCCGATCCGGGATGGTGCCATCGTCCAACACCGTGACCCCCTTGGCCGCGATCTGCTGCCCCAAGAGCCCCGCAAAGGCCGAGGTTTGCTTGCGGTTGAAGTCGCCTTCCAGCCCGTGGCCAATCGCCTCGTGCAGCAGGATGCCCGGCCAGCCGGGGCCAAGCACCACATCCATCATGCCCGCCGGGGCAGGGATGGCGTCGAGGTTGACCAGCGCAATCCGCAGCGCCTCGGCCACCAAGGGCTGCCAGTGATCCCGCGCCATCAGGCGGGCCAGACCGAAACGCCCGCCGCCGCCTGTGCCGCCCTGTTCGCGCCGCCCGCCCTGTTCCACGATGACCGACACATTCATCCGCGCCATCGGGCGGATATCGGTCAGGCGTAGGCCTTCGGGGCGCAGGATTTCCACCTCTTGCAGACCCGCCGACAGGGTGGCCGACACCTGCACCACGCGCGGATCAAGACCACGGGCATAGGCGTCAATCTCTTTCAGCAGGTCGATCTTCAGGGCAAAAGTCGCATCCGCCATCGGATCGGCATCGCTGTAGAGTTTGACATTGGTGCCCTTGGGCGAGGGGGCCAGAACGCCACCGCCGTCGCCCACCGCCAGACGCGCGGTTTCCGCCGCGCGGCGCAGGGCGCGTTCGGAAATCTCGGTCGAATGGGCGTAACCCGCGACCTCGCCCCGCACGGCCCGCAGGCCGAACCCTTCGGAAGCGTCATAGCTGGCGGTGCGGATGCGGCCATCGTCCAGAACGATCGCCTCGGACCGGCGGCGTTCCAGAAAGAGTTCGCCATCGTCCGCCCCCGCCGTGGCCGCACGCA
>CALRPK020000332.1:0-3759 GCA_943370015.1 Paracoccus haematequi | reverse complement strand
TGTGCTGTTTCAGGTTGACCCCGAACCCTACCGCCTTGCGCTGGCCCAAGCCGAAGTTGCCGTCAGCGCCGCGCGCTTGCAGGTCGAGCAGTTGAAGGCCAGTTATCAACAGGCCGTCGGCAGTGCCGCCTTGGCGGAGGATGAGGCCGCCTTTCAAGAGACCGAATTGCAGCGGCAAGAGGCGCTGTCAGGCAAGGGCGTCGCCTCGTCGTCAACCGTGGACGACTCGCGCCACGCGATGCGGCAGGCGCAAGACCGCGCGCAGGTGGCGGGTCTGACCGTCGCCGCCGCGCGCGCCGCCCTTGGGGGCGACCCCGATGCCGCGACGGATGACCACCCCGCCGTGCGGGCCGCTTTGGCGGAACTGGATCGGGCGCGCTATAACCTGTCAGTCACCTCGGTCACTGCGCCTGCGGATGGCGTGGTCTATCAGGCAGCGTCCTTCCGCCCCGGTGCGATGCTGGCGGCTGGGCAAAGCGTCTTTGCGCTGGTGGAAACCAATGAGGTTTGGGTGGATGCCAATTTCAAGGAAACCCAACTGAGCGACATCGCCCCCGGCCAGAAGGCCGAGATTGAGTTTGACGCGGCCCCCGGCAAGACCTTTGACGCCACTGTGCAGGCCATCGGGGCAGGCACGGGGGCAGAGTTTTCCTTGCTGCCCGCGCAGAACGCGACTGGAAACTGGGTCAAGGTCACGCAGCGTGTGCCGGTGCGGATCAGCTTGGATGATCCGGCAGCGGCGGCGGGTCTGGCCTCTGGCCTGTCAGCCAAGGTGACGGTGGTGACCGATGCGGCGAAGGCTGACCGTTTCGCGCTGCTGAAATAAGGCGCGCAGCATGTCCGACATTCCCGAACCCGTTGCCGTGGGCGGACCCTCTGCCCCCGCAATCATGGTGCGCCATCGCGGCTTGATCACCGTCTCGATCATGCTGGCCACGATCATGCAGGTCTTGGACACCACCATCGCCAACGTCGCCCTCCCGTCGATGACGGGCGATCTGGGCGCGTCGCAGGATACGATCAACTGGGTTCTGACCAGCTATATCGTGGCATCGGCCATCATGACGCCCGCGACGGGCTGGCTTTCGGACCGCATCGGCAAGCGCGAGGTGTTCCTGATCTCGATCATTGGTTTCGTCGCCACCTCCATCGCCTGCGGCTTGGCGTGGAGCCTGCCGTCGATGGTGATGTTCCGGCTGTTCCAAGGCGTGTTTGGTGCGGCCATCGTGCCACTGTCGCAGACGTTCCTTTTGGACATCAACCCGCGTGAAAAGGCCGGGCAAGCCATGGCGATGTGGGGGGCCGGGATCATGGTTGGCCCCATCATCGGGCCGACCTTGGGCGGATGGCTGACCGAAAGCTACAATTGGCGCTGGGTGTTCCTGATCAACCTGCCGGTAGGTCTTTTGGCGCTGGCGGGGTGTTTCCTGTGGTTGCCGAAATCCACCCTGCGCCGCCGCAGTTTTGACTTCGCCGGTTTTGCCATGCTGTCCATCGCCATCGGGGCCTTGCAGTTGATGCTGGACCGGGGCGGCGAGGTGGATTGGTTCGCCAGCGTGGAAATCTGGCTGTATCTGTTCTTGGTGCTGTCGGGGTTCTGGGTGTTCTGCGTGCATATCCTGAACAAGGACCAGCCTTTCCTTGAGCCGAAGATGTTCGCCGACCGCAATTTCCGGATCGGGCTGATGTTCATCTTTGTCGTGGGGATCATCCTTCTGGCCAGCCTTGCGCTGCTGCCGCCAATGCTGTCGCGCATCCTTGGCTATCCGGTGATCACCACTGGCATGGTCATGGCCCCGCGCGGGGTGGGGACGATGATTTCGATGATCGTGGTGGGCAAGCTGGTGCGCCATGTCGATCCACGCCATCTTGTGCTGGCGGGGTTGTCGCTCACCACGCTGTCCTTGTGGGAGATGACGGGCTTTACCCCGCAGATGGATGCTTGGCCTGTGATCCGCTCTGGCATCACCCAAGGGCTGGGGTTGGGGCTGGTCTTTGTGCCTTTGTCCACCATCGCCTTTTCCACGCTGGAGCCGCGCTTTCGCGCCGATGCGACCAGCCTATTCAGCCTTGTGCGCAACATCGGATCGTCCATCGGGATTTCCATCGTCTCAGCGGCCTTGGTGCGAAACGTGCAGATCAACCATATGGAGTTGTCGGCGCTGATCAGCCCCTTCAACCCGATCCTGTCGGCGGCAAGCCCTGCGGCAGTGGCGGGCAATGCGGCGGCCTTGGGGCAGATCGACCTGTTGGTGAACGCGCAGGCGGCGATGATTTCTTATGTTGACGACTTCAAGCTGATGATGTGGGTCACGATTGCGGCGATGCCGCTGGCGCTGATCCTGAAGAAGCCTGCGGGGCGGTGAACCACGGGCGCAGCGGTCAGGCTTGTCCCGGTGTTCAAAGCATCGGGGCGCCCCTATCCACCGGCCCCCTCCGCGCTAACTATCCCCCATTCAAGGGGGCCGAACCATGATCGTGCGCGACAAGCCGTCTGTCTGGGAGTTGATGACAGCCCTGCGCGGGTCGGTCGTGCCGCAGATCATCCGGCCTGTGCTGTCCCTTGTCACCTTTGCGCTGGCCTTGGTCGCGGTTGATCACCGCTGGCCGGTCTTACCGCGTCTGGACGGATCGGCCTTTGCGGTCTTTGGCATCGGGCTGTCGCTGTTCTTGGGGTTTCGCAACAATGCCGCCTATGACCGCTGGTGGGAGGCGCGCAAGCTTTGGGGCGGATTGCTGGCGGATATGCGCAGCCTTGCGCGTGAGGTGGCGGTATTTTGCCC
The DNA here is from genome assembly GCA_943370015.1 of Paracoccus haematequi. Classification (GTDB taxonomy): domain Bacteria; phylum Pseudomonadota; class Alphaproteobacteria; order Rhodobacterales; family Rhodobacteraceae; genus Paragemmobacter; species Paragemmobacter haematequi_A. The sequence continues at coordinate 976 of CALRPK020000332.1, read as the reverse complement.
GGACCCGGCCACAGCGCATCGGATGCTGCGCGGGGCGCTGGTGTTTCTGCATGCCCACCGCCTGAATCTGCGCCGCCTGCCGATGGAGGGTACGCAGGTTGCCTCCGTTGCGGGCGCGGCCCATCCGCCCTGTGCGGCACTGGATGCGCTGAACGCCGAGATTGCCACGGCCCATCGCGCCGGGCTGATCGACGGTTTTGGCGCGCGGGCGCTGTCGGGGCGGCTGGCCTCTATCGCCTTGCAACAGGCGGGCTGCGAACGCATCGCGGGCAGTCCCCTGCCCTTTGTCTATTCGCTGCTGATCTACCGCACCACGTTCCTTTACTGCCTGCTGTTGCCCTTGGCGCTGAACGCGACCACGGGCTGGATGACGCCGGTTTTCGTGGCTGTGGTGGCCTATATGTTCCTTGGTCTGGCCGAAGTGACCGAGGAGTTGAGCCACCCTTTTGGCACCACCCAGAACGGCATCGCGCTGGATGCGATCTGCCGGGCTGCCGAGATATCCTTGGCCCCGCACTTGGGCGAGGCACCACCCCCGCCGCTGGCCCCGGTGGATCACTATCTGGGCTAGGCCGCCTGCATCGGCACCTTTATCCCCCCTTGTCGCATCCGGTAAAATTGCCAAGACTATCGGTCGCTTGGGGGAGTGGCCGATGACCGTCTTGAAATTGCGCATCCTGTTTGACCACGCCATGTTCGGCCCCGGCAAGGCAGAGCTTTTGGCGCGGATTGCCGAAACCGGCTCGATCTCGGCCGCGGGGCGGCATATGGGCATGAGTTACAAGCGCGCATGGATGCTGGTCGAAGAGATGAACCGCGCCTTCCGCGATCCCTTGGTCAGCAGCGCCCGTGGCGGCGCAGGCGGCGGCGGCGCGCAATTGACGCCAGCCGGGGCCGAAGTCCTGCGCCGCTATCACGCGGTGATGCTGGCCGCGATGGCAGCAGGGGCGGAGGATCTGGCCGCGCTGGAGGGGAT
>CALRPK020000331.1:0-3767 GCA_943370015.1 Paracoccus haematequi | reverse complement strand
GGGCAAGACATGCTCAAGGATCAGGACCGGATCTTTACCAACCTCTACGGGATGCATGACCGCAGCCTGAAGGGCGCGATGAAGCGTGGCCATTGGGACGGCACCGCCGAGATCATCTCGCGCGGGCGGGACAAGATCATCGAGCAGGTCAAGGCCTCGGGTTTGCGCGGCCGGGGCGGCGCGGGGTTCCCCACGGGCCTCAAATGGTCCTTCATGCCCAAGCAGTCGGATGGTCGCCCGTCCTATCTGGTGATCAACGCCGACGAATCCGAACCCGGCACCTGCAAAGACCGCGAAATCATGCGGCACGATCCGCATACCCTGATTGAGGGCGCGCTTATTGCGTCCTTCGCGATGAACGCCAACACCTGCTACATCTACATTCGCGGCGAATACATCCGCGAGCGTGAGGCGCTGCAAGCCGCCATCGACGAATGCTATGACGCCGGGATGCTGGGCAAGAATGCCGCCAATTCGGGCTGGGATTTCGACCTCTATCTGCATCACGGGGCAGGGGCTTATATCTGCGGCGAAGAAACCGCTTTGCTCGAAAGCCTTGAAGGCAAAAAGGGCATGCCCCGGATGAAGCCGCCGTTCCCGGCAGGCTCGGGCCTTTATGGCTGCCCGACCACGGTGAACAACGTCGAATCCATCGCCGTGGTGCCGACCATCCTGCGCCGGGGGCCGGAATGGTTTGCTGGTTTTGGCCGCCCGAACAATGCGGGCACGAAGCTCTTTGGCATCTCGGGCCATGTGAACAACCCCTGCGTGGTCGAGGAAGTCATGTCGATCCCGCTGAAAGAATTGCTGGAGCGTCACTGCGGCGGCGTGCGCGGCGGCTGGAAGAACCTGAAGGCCGTGATCCCCGGCGGCTCGTCGGTCCCGATGCTGCGCGCGGAACAATGCGACGACGCGATCATGGATTTCGACTGGCTGCGCGAGCAACGCTCGGGCCTTGGCACCGCTGCGGTGATCGTGATGGACCAATCCACCGACATCATCAAAGCGATCTGGCGGCTGTCGAAGTTCTACAAGCATGAATCCTGCGGCCAATGCACCCCCTGCCGCGAGGGCACCGGCTGGATGATGCGCGTGATGGACCGTCTGGTGCGCGGCGAGGCAGAGGTCGAAGAAATCGACATGCTGCTGAGCGTGACCAAACAGGTCGAAGGCCACACGATCTGCGCCCTTGGCGATGCGGCGGCTTGGCCGATCCAAGGCCTGATCCGCCAGTTCCGCGATGAGATCGAGGATCGCATCAAGGCCAAAAAGACTGGCCGCATGGGCGCGATGGCGGCGGAGTGAGACAGATGGTTGCAGCCTTGACCCTGACCACGGCGCTTGCCGCCTGTGCGTCGCCCGCACCGCAGGCGACGGGTCCGGTCATGGCTGCGCCCCTGCGCGTGACGAACAATGGCTTGCCCTTTGCGATGGATCAGGGCGCGCGGGCCAAGCGGGTGGCGATGGACACTTGCGCCGCCAAGGGGCAAATGCTGCGCCCCTCGATCTATGACCGTTTCGACAACGGCGAGTGGGTCTTCGTGGAGGGCTGCGCATGACCGCCCCCGTGATGCATCTGGCCGAGTTGGATGAGGCGTTGGCGCATCTGCAAGAGCATGGCGAGAGCAACCATGCTTTTGGTTGGACATATCTGAAAGACGCGCAGTTGTGGAAAACCCACGCCTGCGCGCAAGTGGCGGCGGAGTGACGGGCATGTGCCACGGAAACCTCGACCCGAAATACGCGATGCGCGACATCGAGGCGCGCGTGAAACATCTGTCCCTGACGGGGCAGGACGAGACGAAACAGGCAGGCCCTGCGCCGCTGGGTGGGTTGATCGCCCGCTTGCGCGATGCGGTGAACGGGCTGCTGCGGAAGGACCGGGCGCATGTCTAACTTGAAGCAAATCAACATCGACGGTCTGATCGTCGAGGTCGACGGGGCGATGACGATCATCCAAGCGGCTGAGGTCGCCGGGATCGAAATCCCGCGTTTCTGCTATCATGAACGCCTGACCATCGCCGGGAACTGCCGGATGTGTCTGGTTGAAGTGGTCGGTGGCCCGCCGAAGCCTGCGGCAAGCTGCGCCATGCAGGTGCGCGACCTGCGCCCCGGCCCGAATGGTGAGGCACCTGTGGTCAAGACCAACAGCCCGATGGTCAAAAAGGCCCGCGAAGGCGTGATGGAATTCCTGCTGATTAACCATCCCTTGGATTGCCCGATCTGCGATCAGGGCGGCGAGTGTGATTTGCAAGACCAAGCAATGGCTTATGGCGTGGACTTCTCGCGCTACCGCGAACCCAAGCGTGCGTCGGATGACCTGAACCTTGGGCCTTTGGTCGCCACCAAGATGACGCGCTGCATTTCCTGCACGCGCTGTGTGCGCTTTACGTCCGAGGTCGCCGGGATCACCCAGATGGGTCAGACCGGGCGGGGGGAAGATTCCGAGATCACCTCGTATCTCAACATGACGCTCGACTCGAATTTGCAGGGCAATATCATTGACCTCTGCCCCGTCGGTGCGCTGACCTCCAAGCCCTATGCCTTTACCGCGCGGCCTTGGGAACTGACCAAGACCGAAACCATCGACGTGATGGATGCGCTCGGGTCGAACATCCGCGTCGATGCCAAGGGCCGCGAAGTGATGCGTATCCTGCCGCGCAACCATGACGGCGTGAATGAGGAATGGATTTCCGACAAGACCCGTTTCGTCTGGGACGGGTTGCGTCGCCAGCGTCTGGACACGCCCTATATCCGCGAGAATGGCCGTCTGCGCAAAGCGGGTTGGGGTGAGGCGCTTGTCGCCGTTGCCGCCGCGATGAAGGGCAAGAAGGTCGTCGGTCTGGTCGGTGATCTGGCCCCGGTTGAGGCGGTCTATAGCCTGAAGACCCTGATCGAAGGCCTTGGCGGCAAAGTGGAATCCCGCACCGATGGCGCGCGTCTGCCTGCGGGCAATCGCTCGGCCTATGTCGGCACGGCGGCCATTGAGGATATCGACAGCGCCAAGCGCATCGTGCTGATCGGCACCAACCCGCGCAATGAAGCGCCGGTTCTGAACGCCCGCATCCGCAAGGCGTGGTCCTTGGGCGCGTCGGTGTCCTTGGTCGGCGCAGGCTGCGATCTGACCTATGATTACACCCATATCGGCCATGACCGCTCCGCCCTGATCACGCTGGTGGATGAGGCGCGCAAGGTCGGCGCGGACGGCAAGCCCGCCGTGGTGATCGTCGGGCAGGGTGCCTTGAACGAAGCGGATGGCGAAGCCGTGCTGTCCCAAGTCATGGCCTTGACCGAGGCGATGGGGGCAAAACTGCTGGTCCTGCACACCGCCGCCGCCCGTGTGGGGGCTTTGGATGTGGGCGCTGTGACCGAAGGCGGGCTGAAGGCGGCCATCGACGGCGCAGAGGTGATCTATTCCTTCGGCGCGGATGAGGTTGAAATCGCCGCTGGTCCATTCGTGATCTATCATGGCAGCCATGGTGACCGGGGCGCCCACCGCGCTGACATCATCCTGCCGGGTGCCGCCTATACCGAGGAAAACGGCCTCTTCGTCAACACCGAAGGCCGCCCGCAACTGGCGATGCGCGCAGGCTTTGCGCCGGGTGAGGCCAAGGAAAACTGGGCCATCCTACGGGCACTCTCGGCGGAACTGGGCGCGACCTTGCCGTGGGACAGCCTCGGCGGTCTGCGTGCCGCACTGGTCGCTGCGCATCCGCATCTGGGCCGGATCGACGAGGTGGCCGCGAACGAATGGCAGGCATTGCCTT
>CALRPK020000330.1:0-3770 GCA_943370015.1 Paracoccus haematequi | reverse complement strand
AGGACTGGACCTCGGTCATCGATGTGAACCTGACCTCGACCTTCCGGCTGTGCCGCGCGGCGGTGCGGGGCATGATGAAGGCGCGTTGGGGGCGGATCATCAACATCTCTTCGGTCGTGGGCACCACCGGGAATGCGGGGCAGGCGAATTATGCGGCCTCCAAGGCCGGGATGGTGGCGATGTCGAAATCCATCGCCGAAGAGGTCGCGAGCCGTGGCATCACCGTCAACTGCCTTGCCCCCGGCTTCATCGCCACCGCGATGACCGACAAGCTGAACGAGGCGCAGAAGAAGGTGATCCTTGACGGCGTGCCGATGGGGCGCATGGGCGAGCCCTCTGAGATCGCGGCGGCGGTGCTGTTTCTGGCCAGCCTTGAGGCCTCCTATATCACCGGGGCCACGCTGCATGTGAATGGCGGCATGGACATGGTTTGACGCTGGTGGGGCTGGGGTTCCCCCGGCCCATCGGCAGGCAAAGCGAAAGCGTTTGCCATGTCGTCGCGCCCTTGGTATAGGCGCGGCGAACGGATCGGGAGCCATCCCGGTCGTCCCGTGTTAAGCGGGGCTGGGACGAAGACCGGGGTTCCCCCGCAACCGAGAAGAGGACAAAGACATGAGCGACATCGCCGCACGCGTGAAGAAGATCGTGGTCGAGCATCTGGGCGTCGAAGAAGACAAGGTGACCGAGAATGCGTCGTTCATCGACGATCTGGGCGCTGACAGCCTTGACACCGTGGAACTGGTTATGGCGTTCGAAGAAGAATTCGGGATCGAAATCCCCGATGACGCCGCCGAAACCATCCAGACCTTTGGCGACGCGGTGAAGTTCATCTCGGAAGCTGCCTGATCCCACTTCGGACAGACCGGAATTTGAAAGGGCACCTTGATCGGGTGCCCTTTTGCTTTTGGCCTATGTCCTTGGCCGGTCTTGCGTCATTCTGCCCGCGTGTGATGCGGGGGAGGCGGTTATGGCCACATTGGGCAGCATGTTCGGCGCGCGGGATGTTGAGACGTTTCTGGGCCTGCCCGCCTGTCCTGACCTTGATCTCAAGGGCGCGCGGCTGGCGCTGATCGGGGCGGATGGCTGCACGCCTTATCCCTCGGTTGGGTTCTACTGTGCTGGCGGGCCCAAGGCGATCCGCGCGGCGGCGGCGAGTTATGCCGCCAATCTGGGCCATGTGAACTTTGATCTTGGCGGTCCGGTGCTGCCCGATGGCCTCCGCGCCGTGGATTGCGGCGATCTGGCGGTGCGTCAGGACGATGCCGAGGGCAACCGCGATCTGATCCGGGGGGCTATCGGCGCGATTCTGGACCAAGAGGCGCTGCCGATCCTGCTGGGGGGCGATGATTCCCTGCCGATTCCGATGCTGCAGGCGCTGGGGGATCCGGGGCGCGAGGTGGTGATCCTGCAAATCGACGCCCATATCGACTGGCGCGATGAGGTTGGCGGAGAGCGCTGGGGGCTTTCCTCGACCATGCGCCGCGCCTCCGAGATGGCGCATGTGACGGGCATTGTGCAGGTGGGCCAGCGCGGCATCGGCTCGGCCCGGCCCGGTGATTTGCGGGATGCGCTGGATTGGGGGGTGCAGTTTGTCCCCGCCGGAGAGGTCGCGCGCGCAGGCGTCTGGCGGGCGGTGGACCTGATCCCCGAAGGGGCCGAGGTGGTGATTTGTCTCGACCTAGACGCGCTCGACCCCTCGGTCATGCCCGCCGTGATCGGGCGCACGGCGGGGGGCCTTGATTACTGGCATGTGTTGGAACTGGTGGGGGCCGTGGCCGAAAAGGCGCGGATCGTGGGGTTCGACATGGTGGAATTCATGCCCGACCGCGACATCGACGGGCAGGGCGCCACCACCGCCGCGCAACTGCTGGCCGGGGTGATGGGATTGCTGGCGCGGCAGGGGTAGGGGTCTGGTTGCGTATGGGTAAGAGGTGCGGGTGAATGGGCGCGATACTTGGTTTTCCGGAAGAGTTGGAGGTCATCCGCTTGCAGCCGGAAGATGGTGACGGTCCTGACGTAAGTAACATGGTGGTCGCAGCGCAAAACAAAGAGAAAAGCCGCGTCGCGAACGAAAGCCGTGCCAAGATGTGGCGCGAGGAAGGGAAGATAGACAATAACCGGATCGATTGGTTCGGCGGATTGCGCGCGACGATCCCGGAGGAGGTTTTTCCCAAGCGTCTCATCCTCGTGTCTGGCGCGTCGATTCCTGACCGGGTATTCGCACCGGGAAGCACGGTTGTCAGTGACCGCTTTCGCCGCGTGGTGGAAGAGTTCGATCCCGGCATTCACCAATTCGTCCCGGTCGAGGTGTTGTATCCTGATGGCCGCGTGCATCCGGGCGGGCCGCGCTTTTTCATGATCCTTCGGAATGCCGTCAATGCGGTCCATGAGGACAGCGGCAGGTTGGAAGTGATGAAAGGAACCGTGTCATGGGCAGCCCATGAAATACCGATCCTCATCCGCGGCATCCTCGACACGAAGCCTTTCGACGTCGATGCCAAGATCGTCTCGCACCTTGGCCTATGGCGTGACGTCCGGATGTCAAACTACGTCTTCGCCTCCGACGCCTTCCTTGCGCGCTTGCGGCAGGAAGGGATTGATGGCTGGCTTGAAGATTATCTGTTCCGTGAAGTGTGACTGCGAGCAAACCGCGCCGCGGCATCCCGCCCCAAAGGGCGCGCGGGTTCCGCGACGGTCATCGCCCCCATCCCCTTGACTCTGCCGGCTGCATCCCTGCCCATAGCGCCAGTTCCCTGCGCGTATGAGGCCAGTCTTGGCGATCCCGGTCGAATCCTTTTTCCTGCCCCGGCATGGCACGGGCACCTTGCAGCAGCGCATCCGGCAGATGGTGTCCGAAGGCATCCTCTCGGGTCGGTTCCGGGCAGGGGAAAAGATGCCCTCATCGCGCGGTCTGGCTGATCATCTGGGCGTCAGCCGCATCACCGTGACCCTGTCCTATACCGAGTTGGTGGCGGCGGATTACCTGACGGCCAAGGGGCGGTCGGGCTATTTCGTGTCAGACGGGGTGCCGGTCGCGCCGGGGTTCAAGCCTGCGCCGCGCAAGGCGGGGACGGTGGATTGGGACCATGTGACGGGCGGGCGCTATTCCAGCTTGCCAAGGCTGGACCGCCCACAGGATTGGCAGGCCTATCCCTATCCCTTCATCTATGGGCAGGCCGATGCGAGCCTCTTTGACCATCAGAACTGGCGGCTCTGTGCGGTGCAGGCCTTGGGGCGCAAGGAGTTCGCCTCGCTGACCGCCGATCACTACGAACGCGATGACCCGATGCTGATCGAATACATCCTTCGCAACATCCTGCCGCGCCGGGGGATTGATGCCCACCCGTCTGAGGTGCTCTTGACCCTGGGCGCGCAGAATGGGCTGTGGCTGGCGGCACAGGTGCTGCTGGGTCGCGGCGGGCATGCGGTGGTGGAAACGCCGGGCTATTCCGGCATCCGGGCGGTGCTGGCGCAGACCGGGGCCGCGATCACCGCTGTGCCCGTCGACGCCGAAGGCCTGCCGCCGGATCATCTCCCCGCCGGGGTGGATGTGGTCTTCACCACAGCCAGCCACCATTGCCCGACCAATGCCACGCTGCCTGTCGAACGGCGCGAGGCGCTTTTGGCGGCGGCAGAGCGGGACAATTTCCTGATCGTCGAGGATGATTACGAATTTGAGATGTCCTTCCTGAAACCCGTCTCGCCGTCCTTGAAATCCCTCGATGCGGGGGGGCGGGTGATTCACGTCGGCTCGTTTTCCAAGTCGATCT
>CALRPK020000329.1:0-3785 GCA_943370015.1 Paracoccus haematequi | reverse complement strand
AAGATTACCCTTAAACATGTGAACAAGTCCTTTGGCGATGTCGCGGTCATCCCCGATATCAACCTGACCATCGAAAACGGCGAATTCGTCGTCTTCGTCGGCCCCTCGGGCTGCGGGAAATCGACCCTGCTGCGCCTGATCGCGGGGCTGGAAGATGTCAGCGCAGGCAAGATCGAGATTGACGGGACAGATGCAACAGCGCTTCCCCCCGCCAAGCGCGGCCTTGCGATGGTGTTCCAATCCTACGCGCTTTACCCGCATATGAGCGTGCGCAAAAACATCGCCTTCCCGCTGAAAATGGCGGGGCTGAGCGAGGCGGAGCAGGAGAAAAAGGTCCAGAACGCCGCGCGCATCCTGAACCTGACCAGCTATCTGGACCGCCGACCCGGCCAGCTTTCGGGCGGTCAACGCCAGCGCGTCGCCATCGGCCGCGCCATCGTGCGCGAACCTTCGGCCTTTTTGTTCGACGAACCCCTGTCCAACCTTGACGCCGCGCTGCGTGTGTCGATGCGGCAGGAAATCACCGAACTGCACCAGACGCTCAAGACCACGATGATCTATGTGACCCATGATCAGGTCGAGGCGATGACCATGGCCGACAAGATCGTGGTGCTGAACGCGGGTAATATCGAACAGGTCGGCTCGCCTTTGGAACTGTACCATTCCCCCGCCAATGTCTTTGTCGCGGGTTTCATCGGCAGCCCGAAGATGAATTTGATTACGGGGGCTGAGGCCGCAAAGCACAGTGCCACCACCATCGGCGTGCGTCCCGAACATATCGACATCGGCGATGGAGGCCCATGGTCGGGCACGGTGGGTCTTTCGGAACATCTGGGGTCCGACACCTTCCTGAAGGTCGAGGTGGACGGCATCGGCACCCTGAACGTGCGGGCCGGGGGCGAAGTGGCCCTGCGCCACGGCGACCGCATCAGCTTGGCCCCGCAGGCGGGCCGCATTCACCGCTTTGGCGCAGACGGAAAGGCACTGGCATGAGACTTCAGGGAAAAACCGCCCTTATCACCGGTGCTGCGCGCGGCATCGGTCTGGAATTCGCCCGCGCCTATATCGCCGAAGGGGCAACGGTCGCCTTGGCCGACATCAATGCCGAGGCTGTGGCGAAAGCGGCGGCGTCTCTTGGCCCGCAAGCCCATGCCGTGCAGATGGACGTGACGCGCCAAGACAGCATCGACGCGGGCTTTGCCGAGGCCGTGGGCAAGATGGGGCGGCTGGATATCCTGATCAACAACGCCGCCCTCTTCACCGCCGCCCCCATCGTGGAAATCACCCGCGCCGATTACGACAAGCTTTTCGCCGTCAACGTGGCGGGGACGCTGTTCTGTCTGCAAGCCGCCGCCCGTCAGATGATCGCGCAAGGGCAGGGCGGCAAGATCATCAATATGGCCTCCCAAGCCGGACGGCGCGGCGAGGGGTTGGTGGGCGTCTATTGCGCCACCAAGGCCGCCGTGATCAGCCTGACGCAATCTGCGGGGCTGAACCTGATCCAGCATGGCATCAACGTCAACGCCATCGCCCCCGGCGTGGTGGATGGCGAGCATTGGGATGGCGTGGATGCCTTCTTTGCCAAATATGAAAACAAGCCCCTCGGCCAGAAGAAGCGCGAAGTCGGTGCCTCGGTCCCCTTTGGCCGCATGGGCACCGCCGCCGATCTGACCGGCATGGCGATCTTCCTTGCCACGGATGAGGCCCGCTACATCGTCGCCCAAACTTACGGCGTCGATGGCGGCAACTGGATGGCTTAAGGCATGGCGCGGCTTTCCGGCAAAACTGCCCTGATCACCGGCGGCGCACGCGGTATCGGCGCGGCGATTGCCCGCGCGTACCTTCGCGACGGCGCTACTGTGATGGTGGCTGACCTGTCGGAACTGGCGGTCACCCAAGCCGCCGCCGACTTGGGTGTCTTGGGCGTGCAGATGGATGTGACGCGGCAAGACAGCATCGACGCCGCGATTGCCCATGCCGTGGCGCAGATGGGCGGCCTTGATATCCTTGTGAACAACGCCGGGGTCTATGACCTTGGCCCCATCGTGGACATCACCCGCGACAGCTACGACCGCCTGTTCGCGGTCAATGTCGCAGGCACCCTGTTCACCCTGCAAGCCGCCGCAAAGCAGATGCTGGCGCAAGGCCGCGGCGGGCGAATCATCAACCTGTCGTCCCAAGCCGGTCGGCGGGGCGAACCCCTCGGCGCGGTCTATTGCGCCACCAAGGCCGCCGTCATCAGCCTGACGCAATCGGCGGGGCTCGACCTGATCCGCCACGGCATTTCCGTCAATGCCATCGCCCCCGGCGTGATCGACAGCGACATGTGGGACCATGTTGATGCGCTCTTCGCCAAGGCCGAAGGCCTGCCCTTGGGCGAGAAAAAGCGCCGCGTTGGGGCAGGCGTTCCCTTTGGCCGCTTCGGCACCCCGGATGAGGTGGCGGGATTGGCCGTCTTCCTCGCCTCAGCCGAGGCCGCCTATATCACCGCCCAGACCTATGGGATCGATGGCGGCAACTGGATGGCCTGACCGCTCAGGCCGATGACACATGACAAAGGCGGCCTCCGCCTTTGCCCCACCGATAGGACCGCGCAGATGACCCAGACCGTCCAGACCCCCGCCTATGACCGCAGCCGCCTGACGCCGGGCATCGTCCACATCGGTCTGGGCAATTTCCACCGCGCCCATATGGCGGTCTATCTGGATGATCTCTTTGCCAAGGGTTTGGGACAGGATTGGGCGATCATTGGCGCCGGGGTGCGTGCCCCCGATGCCCGGATGCGCGATGCCCTGAAAGCGCAGGATTGCCTTTCGACGGTGATCGAGCTTGACCCCAAAGGCAAAACCGCCCGCCGTGTCGGGTCGATGATCGACTTTCTGCCGGTTGAGGCCGACAATGCCGCCCTGATCGCCGCTATGTCCCGCCCGGACATTCGCATCGTGTCCCTGACCGTGACCGAAGGCGGCTATTACGTCGACCCCGCCACAGGTCGCTTTGATCCGACCCATCCCGATATCGTCGCCGATGGCCAGACCCCCGCCAAACCCGCCACCGCCTTTGGTGCCATCCTTGCGGCGCTGAAAGCCCGCCGCGCCGCGGGTCTTGCGCCGTTCACCGTCATGTCCTGTGACAACCTGCCCGGCAATGGTCATGTGACAGAGGCGGCGGTGGTGGGTCTTGCGCGTCTCTCTGATCCTGCCTTGGCCGATTGGGTAGAGGCCAATGTCGCCTTCCCCAATGGCATGGTGGACCGCATCACCCCCGCCACCGGCCCGCGCGAACGGGCCTTGGCGGCGACCTTCGGCCTTGGCGATGATCCGGTGCCGGTGACCTGTGAGCCGTTCCGTCAATGGGTGCTTGAGGACAACTTCCCCGGCGGCCGCCCGCCCTTGGAACAGGTCGGCGTCACCTTCACCCCGGATGTCCACGCCTATGAGGTGATGAAAATCCGCATCCTGAACGGCGGCCATGCGATCATCGCCTATCCCGGCGGTCTTCTCGACATCGAATACGTGCATGAGGCGATGGCCGATCCCCAAATCCGCGCCTTTCTTGACAAGGTGGAACGCGAGGAAATCCTCCCCATCGTCCCGCCCGTTCCCGGCACCGACCTGAACGATTACTTCAGCCTGATCATCGACCGCTTCGCCAACCCCGAGGTCGCCGATACCGAGCGCCGCCTGTGCCTTGATGGATCAAACCGGCAACCGAAGTTCATCATCCCCTCCATCGCCGACAATCTGGCGAAAGGGACGCTGCCGCGCGGCTTGGTCCTCGAATCC
>CALRPK020000328.1:0-3788 GCA_943370015.1 Paracoccus haematequi | reverse complement strand
TATACTGAAACTCAGTCTCTTGCAGGGTAATGCCGTCGATCACCCATGTCTTGCCGGTCAGACGGTCCTGACCCCGCACGCGGGTGCGTTCGCCCGTGCTGTCGGACAGGCCGAAAGCATAGCTGTCCAGCCCCTGCGCCATCAGTTCGGAAAACGAGGCCGGGTCAGTCGGGTTGGCATCCAGCGTCTGTTTAACGGGCGGGTTGATGTCATAGCTTTCCAGCCATTCGCCTTCGGAATTGATCCGCGACTGGAAGAACATGCCTTCCTGATCGAAATCCGCCCGCCATTGGTCGCCCGGCGCATCGGCGGCACAGCGGTAATGGTTTGACACGCGGCATTGTTTGGACTGCACGGTCATAAAGACCTCGCAGCCCGCCGGCGGGGTAAAGGAACCGGCCATCGCCGCAGGGGCGGTGGCAAGCAGGATAAGCAGGGCAACGGGGGCCTTCATCGCTGTCTCCGGTTCAAAGGGGGCACCCGGACCGTCCGGGTGCGTCAGATCATTCGGCGGCAACCACAGCGGGTTGCGCCAGATAGGCCAGCATCGCCTCACCGGCTTCGCGCCCGTCGCGGATCGCCCAGACGACAAGCGACGCACCGCGCACGATATCGCCCACGGCATAGACGCCCGGCAGGCTGGTGGCGTGGCTGCGGAAATCGGCCTTGATGGTGCCCCAACGGGTCACGGCCAGTTCCGGCACGCCCCAAAGGGTCGGGATCGCTTCGGGCTCAAAGCCCAGCGCCTGCACCACCAGATCGGCGGGTTCGATGTAGTCCGCGCCTTCGATCAACTCCGGCGATTGACGCCCCGACGCATCGGGGGCACCCAGACGCATGCGCTGTACCATCACGCCTTCGACATGATCGCCGCCGGTGAAACCCTTGGGCGCGGTCAGCCAGACGAAATCGACGCCTTCTTCTTCGGCATTCTGCACTTCGCGCTGTGAACCAGGCATGTTCGCCTTATCGCGGCGATAGAGGCACTTGACCGAGGTTGCGCCCTGACGGATCGCAGTACGGACGCAATCCATCGCCGTATCGCCGCCGCCAATCACCACCACGCGCTTGCCGGTGGCGTTCAGGGTGCCGTTGTCGAAATCCTCAACGTCATCGCCAAAGGATTTGCGGTTGGACGCGGTCAGATAGTCCAGAGCCTTGACGATGCCCTTGGCCCCCACGCCGGGGGCTTGGATATCGCGCGCCTTGTAAACGCCGGTGGCGATCAGCACGGCATCATGCTGGCCACGGATGGCGTCAAAGCTGATGTCCACGCCCACGGTGCAGTTCAGAACGAATTGCACGCCAGCGGCTTCCAACTGTTCGATCCGCTGCATGACGACCGGCTTTTCCAGCTTGAAGCCGGGGATACCATAGGTCAGCAGCCCGCCCGCGCGGTCATAGCGGTCATAGACGGTGACCTGCACGCCCTGACGGCGCAGCACATCCGCCGCCGCAAGGCCACCGGGGCCAGCGCCGATGATGCCGACCGACTCGGTGCGTTCCTGATGCGGCTTGATCGGCTTGACCCAACCGTTTTCCCATGCGGTGTCGGTGATGTATTTCTCGACCGATCCGATGGTGACTGTACCATGGCCGGATTGTTCGATCACGCAGTTGCCTTCGCACAGGCGGTCCTGCGGGCAGATGCGGCCGCAGATTTCCGGGAAGGTGTTGGTGGCCTGCGACAGTTCATAGGCTTCTTGCAGACGGCCCTCGGCGGTCAGGCGCAGCCAGTCGGGGATGTTGTTGTGCAAGGGGCAATGCGACTGGCAGTAGGGCACGCCGCATTGGCTGCACCGGCTTGCCTGTTCGGCTGCCTTTTCCGCCGCGAATTCGCGGTAAATCTCGTGGAAATCTTGGGCGCGCAGGTCCGCTGGCCGCTTTTCGGGCGTCTCCTTGCCCACGGTCACGAACTTCAACATGCGGTCTTTTGCCATGAGGGCGCCTCCCATCGGGGGTTTCTCGGGTTGCGCCTTGTTACTGCGGGGTGTCAGGGAATAAAAGTCAGCACAGTTTACCTATTCCGTGCTTTTTCGCCGCCCAAGCGATTTTTTCCAAACCAACAGGTCAAAAATGGGTCAGCACGCATTCCGTATCTGCTTAAAACCCCAACAAAAGGAACCCAAGCGCCACCGAGCCGACGATGATTCGCCACCATCCGAACAGCGCAAAGCCATGGCGCGACACGTAATCCAGCACCCAGCGCACCACGATCAGGCCAGTGACAAAGGCCAGCACAAAGCCCACGGCAATCTCTGACAGGGCGCTGAAATCCAGCACATCGCGGTTTTTGTACATGTCATAGGTGAAGGCACCCAGCATCGTGGGCATCGACAGAAAGAACGAAAACTCTGCCGCCGCGCGCTTGTCCACGCCCAACATCAAGGCACCCACGATGGTTGATCCCGACCGCGACACCCCCGGCACCATGGCCAGACATTGGATGAACCCGATGGCCAGCGCCTTGCGAAAGGGAATCTGCATCGCGTCGTGATGCTGCGGGGTGGGGGCCATGCGATCCACGAAGAGCAGTATCACCCCGCCGATGATCAGCATCACCGCAATCAGCATCGGCGTTTCAAACAGCACCGTCTTGATGAAATCATGCGCCAAAACGCCGATGACCACCGCCGGGAAGAACGCCAGCAGCACCGATATGGCAAAGCGCAGCGATGCCGGATCACTGTGCAGCGTCGTGACCACCCGCCACAGCCGCGCGAAATACAGCGTCAGGATCGCCAGTACCGCGCCAAGCTGGATCACGACCTCAAAGGTCTTGCCCGCGCTTTCAAAGCCAAGAAAATGCCCCGCAAGCAAAAGATGCCCGGTAGAGGAGACTGGAATGAACTCGGTCAAGCCCTCCAGCAATCCAAGGGCTGCGGCCGAGATCATTTGTTCCATAACCGCCTCTTACGCTTTGCGCAGGTTCTTGGCCGAATCCTTGATCGCGGCGTATTGCCCCGACGGGCGGTAGCGCCACAGATATTCGGGCAGCACCGCATCCAGCGCAGTGGGCGTGATGCCCAGCGCCGCGAAACCAGCCGCACCGGGGGCAACGACGTTGTCGCGCTTCAGGTTCCGCACTTGATCGCGGGTCACCAGACCGTTGTTGAACAGGCCCAGCGTCACCGCCTGTACCATGTCCAGCACACCACCCATGATGGACCCGACAAAGAACGGCAGACCAAGCACCAGACGGCGACGTTGGATTGCGTGCAACATCCGGCCCATCAACCCGCGGAAGGTGTCGATATCCGGCCCGCCCAACTCATATATCCCCGGCTTGGCCGCACCCGTGGCCCCCAGAACCGCCGCCTGCGCAACATCATCGACATGGACCGGCTGAAAGCGGGTGTTGGCCCCAAAGACCGGCAGGATCGGCGACATCCGCGCCATGGCGGCGAAACGGTTGAAGAACCCATCCTCAGCACCGAAGATGATCGAGGGGCGCAGGATCACCGCGCCGGGGAATGCGGACAGGATCGCCGCCTCACCCTCACCCTTGGTGCGCTGATAGTCGCTGTCAGACGCCTTGTCCGCCCCGATGGCCGAGATGTGAACCAACGAGGCCACACCTTCCGCCGCGGCCAGACGGGCGATGCGGGCGGCCCCTTGCGACTGGACCGAGTCGAAATTGTTCTTGCCTGCGGTGTTCAGGATGCCGACGCAGTTCACCACCGCATCCGCACCCTTCATCGCCAAGGCCACGCTGGCATCGTCGCGGATGTTGCAGAGCACCGGTTCGACCTGACCGACGGCACCATAGGGGCGCACGAACATCGCCT
>CALRPK020000327.1:0-3791 GCA_943370015.1 Paracoccus haematequi | reverse complement strand
TCGCGCAAGGAGGGCTAAGGCCTGTCCCGTCGCGCAGGGTCGAGTAATCATGTGGGACGCGGTCTGACAAGGGGATTCTGCACATTCGCAGGGGCCGAAGCGTGAATCCCCGCATGGATTTGCCGCCCCTGTGGCGAATTTCCCGCAATCGCGGCGTTTCAGGCGCAAGTGGCGTCAGGATCGGCGGGTTTTTCCGCCAGAACCACGCGGTCGCGCCCGTCCCAGTCTTGCAACACGCGGATGGCGGTCAATCCCGCCTGTGCCATCAGGGCGGATACATCGGCAGCCTGCGTCGGGCCGATTTCCACCATCAACCGCCCGCCCGTCATCAGCCGGGCCGGTGCCCCGGCGCAGATGGCGCGATAGGCGGCAAGACCGTCCTCTCCCGGGGTCAGGGCCAAGTGGGGTTCCCAGTCCTGCACCTCGCGGGACAGGGCGGGCATTTCGGATGCGGCGATATAGGGCGGGTTTGAGACGATCAGATCATAGCGTCCGGGCACATGGGCAAACCAGTCCGAGGCGACAAACCTTGCCCGCCGGTCCAGCCCCAGCCGTTCGGCATTGTCGCGCGCCACGTCGAGGGCGGGTTCCGAGATATCTACCCCCAACCCGGTGGCCATCGGCATGGGGCCAAGGACCGACAGCAGGATGCAACCCGTGCCAGTGCCAAGGTCCAGCACCTTGAGGAAGGCTTTGCTCACCGCCTCGGCCACGAGGATTTCGGTTTCGGGGCGGGGGTCGAGCGTGTCTTGGGTCACGCGGAACTGCTGGCCCCAAAAGGCGCGGATGCCGGTGATTTGGGCTACGGGCTGGCGGCGCATGCGGGCCTGCAAGGCATCCTCGAATCTTGCGCGGGCGGTGTCGGTCAGCGGATCGGGCAGGTGCAGGGTCAGACGGTCCAGCCCGATGTGCATCGCATGGGCCAGAAGGTGCCGCGCATCGGTGGCGGGGTCTGGCACCCCTGCCGCCGCCAAGCGCGGAATCGCGGCGCGCAGGGCCTCACTAGCGGTGGCCCCGGCGATCATTCTGACATTTCCGCCAGTTTCGCCGCTTGGTCATGCGCAGTCAGGGCGTCGATCACCTCATCCAACCCGCCTTGCATGATCTGGCCAAGCGAATAGAGCGTCAGGTTGATGCGGTGATCCGTCATGCGCCCTTGTGGGAAGTTATAGGTGCGGATGCGTTCGGACCGATCCCCGCTGCCCACCTGCGCCTTGCGGTCGGCGGCGCGGGCGTTGGCGGTGCGTTCACGTTCCAGCTCATACAGTCGCGCCCGCAGCACCTGCATGGCGATGGCACGGTTCTGGTGCTGGGATTTCTCGGAAGATGTGACGATCAGCCCTGTCGGAATATGCGTGATCCGGACCGCCGAGTCGGTGGTGTTGACGTGCTGGCCCCCTGCCCCCGACGCGCGCATGGTGTCGATGCGGATGTCGCTGGCGGGGATGTCGATGTCCACTTCCTCTGCCTCTGGCAGCACAGCCACCGTGGCGGCAGAGGTGTGGATACGTCCCCCCGCCTCAGTCTCCGGCACGCGCTGCACGCGGTGGACGCCGGATTCGTATTTCAGCCGGGCAAAGACGCCTTCGCCCTGCACATGGGCGGTCAATTCCTTGATGCCCCCAAGATCGGTGAATTGCTGATCGAGGATGTCAAACCGCCACCCCTTGGCATCGGCATGGCGCTGATACATACGTAAAAGGTCTGCCGCGAACAGTGCCGCTTCCTCGCCCCCGGTGCCGGGACGAATTTCAAGGATGGCAGGTCGCCCATCCGCCGCGTCCTTCGGCAAAAGCGCGATGCGCAGCGCCTGTTCCATCTCTGGGATGCGAGCTTTCAGATGGGGCAGTTCTTCTTCGGCCAAGCTGCGTATTTCGGGATCGGACAGCATCGCCTCAGCCTCGGCCAAATCGGCCTTGGCGCTGTGATAGGCGGCGATCTGGTCCACCACGGGTTTCAGGTCACTGTATTCGCGGCTGATGCGGGCAATCTCTGCCGGGGCGGCGCCTGCGTGGAGGCGCGCCTCAAGATATTCGAACCGGGCGATGATCTGGTGAAGCTTTTCTATCGGCAGCATGGGTGGGGATGTGACGCGAAGCGGGGTTCCGGTCAAGGTCATTGACGGCGGCGGGGGGGAGTGGAACCCTGCGCCAATGAGCGTGGTGATCCTGATCCTTGCTGCCGGGGCGTCGTCGCGCATGCGCGGCGGCGACAAATGTCTTGAGGATGTCGGGGGCCTTCCCCTGTTGCGGCAAGTGGCGGTGCGGTCGCTGGCAACGGGCTATCCGGTAGTGGTGGCCCTGCCCCCAGATCGCCCCTTGCGGGCGGCGGCGGTGGAGGGGCTGGCGGTGACGCGCATCGTTGTGCCCGATCCGGAGCAGGGGATGGCCGCGAGTCTGGTGGCAGGCGTGGCTAAGGTGCCCGAAGGGGCGGCCGTGCTTCTGATGCTGGCCGATTTGCCTGAGATCACGACAGAGGATCTGGCGCAGGTGCTGCGGATGGCCGCGCGGCACCCTGACAGCATCCTGCGCGGGGCGGCGACAGATGGCACGCCGGGGCATCCGGTGCTGTTCCCGCCTGACCTGCGGGGGGACTTGCTGGCGCTGACGGGGGATGAAGGGGCGCGGTCGGTCCTGCAGCGTCATCGCGGGCGGGTGATGCCAGTCCCCCTGCCCGACCGCCATGCCGTCACCGATCTGGATACGCCCGAAGATTGGGCCGCATGGCGGGCGGCGCAGGTTTAGCGCCGATTGCGCGGGGTCAGATCAAAGCCGATGCGCGGCTTGAGATAGACCAGCGGCGCACCATCGGGACCAAGCACGCAGGACAAGCGATTGTTGGCCTCGACCACATCCTGCCCACGCGTCTTGCCCCATTGGTCCATGTCGTGATCGAACCAATGTTGCGTGACATTCACCATCCCCGCCGACGGGGACTGGGCCCTTGTCGCGACTGGCGCGGCAGATGTCAGGATCGGGGTAAAGCTGCGGGATGGACTGCGGGTCATGGTGGCGGGTGTCCTGTGCTGACGGATGCGCACAGAATGCACCCCCGCCCCAGACCCGACAACGCAACCCAAGGATGCACCGCCCCCGCCTTTGGGACGGGTCAGCCCCGGTTTCTTGCGCCAGAGCAAAAACGGAGCGGCGCGGTTCGTTCCGCACCGCCCGGCGTTTTGTCAGTCGCGGTCGGACTTTTTGCCGCCCCGCGATTCGGTGCCGCTGCTGGGCGTCTTGGCGGCACCGCGCGTCTCGGCACTGCCTGCGGTGTCGCCGCCCGGACGGCTGGCCTGTTCCTTGGCCTTGGCGATGCCGCCGCGCTTGTCACCCGCGCTGCCAGACCCGCCCTTTGACTTTCCCTTGTTGCCCGCCATCTGCACCCCTCCTTGATATGTGGGTCAAATTGCAACTCTTGGTTGCCATCCGGGTTCCGTCACCCCTCGAAGGTGCGATCCGCAGCGCGGGCCACGCCCGAGCGTTGATCCGCGGGCGACACCGTCTGCTGCCGCGGCATGGATGTGCGTGACGCGTCATTGCGTGCTGCCCGCCGGGACGAAATGGCAAGGCCATAAAGGCAAATCGCCAAAAGGATTCCGAACACCAAGACTGCCATGGGAAGTTCCATCTGTGTCTCCTATCCAATGAGGACAAGGAAACGCGGGACCGGATCAGGCCGTTCCGACAGAACCATCCCGGCGGAGAAAATCCGCCGATGCACTGTCACAGCGAAAACGCCATAAGAAAGCAGATGTGGTGCGGGCGGTCGGACTCGAACCGACACTCCTTGCGGAA
>CALRPK020000326.1:0-3796 GCA_943370015.1 Paracoccus haematequi | reverse complement strand
CAAACGGTCCCGCGTGGCATGACCGCTTCCCGGTCAAGACCTTTGACCACCTCGACCCCGATGCCTTTGCCGGGAAAGAGGATATCGCCGCCTATTTCCAAGAACTTGCCGAAGACCGCGCCCTGCCGATCCGTTGCGGGGTTGAGGTGACGCGCCTGACGTCCCGAGACGGCGGCGGGTTCGTCGCCGAGACCGCTGATGGTGTGATCAAGGCGGATAACGTCATCTCGGCCACCGGCCCCTTCCAGAAGCCCCTCATCCCCACGGTGGTGCCCGACAGTGCCGGGATCACCCAGATGCATTCGGCCCATTACCGCAACCCCGGCCAACTGCCCGCCGGGGCGGTGCTGGTGGTGGGGGCGGGGTCGTCGGGATCGCAGATTGCCGATGAAATCCACCGCGCGGGGCGCAAGGTGTTCCTGTCGGTCGGCCCGCATGACCGCCCGCCGCGCGCTTACCGGGGTAAGGATTTCGTCTGGTGGCTGGGACAACTTGGGCATTGGGATGCAAAGGCGAAAACGCCGGGGACCGAGCATATCACCATCGCCGTCTCAGGTGCCAATGGCGGTGAGACGGTGGACTTCCGCCGTCTTGCGGCGCGGGGGATGATCCTCTTGGGCCGCGTTGGGGCCTTTGCCGATGGCGTGCTGTCGGTCGGACCCGATTTGGCCGACAACATCCGGAACGGGGATTCCAATTACCTCTCCGTGTTGGATCAGGCCGACGCCCATGCCGCGCGGATGGGGATTGATCTGCCGCTGGAACCCACGGCGCGGGACATCCTGCCCGATCCGGCCTGCATGACCGATCCGATCCTGTCGCTGGATTTGGCGGCGGAAGGCCTGACCTCGATCATCTGGGCCACGGGATATGGCTTGGATTACGGCTGGTTGCAGGTGCCGGGGGCCTTGGATGCCACGGGCAAGCCCCTGCATGACAAGGGGGTATCGCCGGTGCCGGGGCTGTATTTCCTTGGCCTGTCATGGCTGACCCGCCGCGCCTCGCCCTTCATCTGGGGGGTCTGGCATGATGCGGCAGCGCTTGCGGCGCATATCGCCGGTGAGGCGCGCGTGGCGGCGGAGTAAAGGAATTGAGTGCAAGGCCCCTTCAAACAGTCTGGGGGACTGTTTGAAGGGGCCGCCGTAGGTCCGCGTGCAGCACGCCGGGTTGTGCGCCCTTGGGCGCGCAGCCCGAGGGGGCGGGCTGCGCGCGGACCGGGACTTTGGGTCCCGGTCCGAGCCCCGGCGTTGCGCCCATGAAACAAGATACCAAACCGTCCTACCAACCCCCCGCATCCGCTTGCCGCCCCGCCCCCCCTCGTCTAATCAGAGGGCCACAGCACAAAGGCGGCACATGCGTATCCTGATCACCAATGACGACGGCATCAACGCTCCGGGGTTGGAGGTGCTGACCGAGATCGCCCATGCCATCGCGGGCGAAAACGGCGAGGTTTGGACCGTCGCCCCGGCGTTCGAGCAATCCGGTGTGGGCCATTGCATCAGCTATACCAAGCCCACGATGATCGTGAAACTGTCGCATCGCCGTTATGCCGCCGAGGGCAGCCCTGCCGATTGCGTGCTGGCGGGGATATACGATGTGCTCGACGGCGCGAAACCTGACCTTGTGCTGTCAGGCGTGAACCGGGGCAATAACTCGGCCGAGAATGTGCTTTATTCCGGCACCATCGGCGGCGCGATGGAGGCGGCGCTGCAAGGCATCCCGGCCATCGCATTGTCGCAATTCTTCGGCCCTGCGATGGACGGTCTGGACGATCCGTTTGAGGCGGCACGCGTCCATGGCACCGCGATCATTCGCGCGCTGCTGGACAAAGGCATCTGGACGTCGGATGATTACCGGGTGTTTTACAATGTGAACTTCCCGCCCATCCCTGCCGCGCAGGTCAAGGGCAGCCGTGTCGCCGCCCAAGGGTTCCGGCGCGACACCGCGTTTTCCGCCGAAGCGCAGATTTCCCCCACCGGGCGGCGGTATCTCTGGATCAAGGGCGGTCCGCAGCAAACCCCGACCGCCCCGGGCACCGATGCAGCGGTGAACCTTGAAGGCTATATCTCGGTCACGCCGATGCGCGCCGATCTGACGGCGCATGATCTGCTCGCTGATTTGCAGGCGCGGCTGGCATGACGGAAGAGGCGGATTTCCCAACAGCAGGGACGTCTGCCGAACGCAAGATGCGCTTTCTTTACGCTCTCCGCTCTCGTGGGGTGACTGACACCCGCGTGCTTTTGGCGATGGAAAAGATCGACCGGGGCCATTTCGTGCGCGGCCTGTTTGCTGAACGCGCCTATGAGGATATGCCGCTGCCCATTCCCTGCGGCCAGACGATCAGCCAGCCGTCGGTCGTGGGCCTGATGACGCAGGCCCTGTCGGTGCAGCCGCGCGACAAGGTGCTGGAGGTGGGCACAGGGTCCGGCTATCAGGCCGCGATCCTGAGCCAGCTCGCCCGGCGCGTTTATACTGTGGACCGTCACCGCCGTCTGGTGCGCGAAGCGTCTGAAACCTTTGCCGCGCTGGACCTGAACAACATCACCGCTATCACCACGGATGGCAGTTTCGGCCTGCCCGATCAGGCCCCGTTTGACCGGATCATTGTGACGGCGGCGGCAGAGGATCCCCCCGGCCCGCTCTTGGCGCAACTCAAGGTGGGCGGTATCATGGTTCTGCCCGTGGGCCAGTCGGACGCGGTGCAAGGGTTGATCAAGGTCACGCGGCTGGAAACAGGGTTTGATTACGAAGAATTGCGTCCGGTGCGTTTTGTTCCGCTGGTCGAAGGCATCGCCGCCGATTGACCACGGGCGCGTGACGGGCGAAACATGGATATAACAGCGCCGGGGCCAACCCGCGCGCAGGCAGCAAGAGGCCAAGGCATGATCCTTTCCTTCCCAACCCTTCGCACCCTCGGTTTGACCACGGCATTGGTGACGCTGGCCGCCTGCACCAACGGCGGCGGCGGCGGTGGGTCGATGCGGGATTTCGACTGGGATTTGCGCGGGGGAACCGGGCTTGATACCACCGGCGCGGCGCAGCAGGCCAGTGCGATGCGCCCGGCCCCGGATGGGCGCGGCGTGATCTCTTATCCCGGCTATCAGGTGGCTTTGGCGCAGCGCGGCGATACCGTGGGCTCGGTGGCGGCGCGGGTCGGCGTATCCCCCGGCGACCTGGCCAGCTACAACGCTATCGCCCCGAACGCCCCCCTGCGCGAGGGAGAGGTTCTGGCCCTGCCCCGCCGCGTGGATGCCATGGCGTCGGGTGTTGCTCCGGCCCCCGGCGCGATGATCGGTGGCGGCAACGTGGCGGCAGCGCCGATTGCGCCGATGGCCCCCGCGACGGCGGGACGGGTGGATGTATCCTCCATCGCCACCACAGCGCTGGACCGGGTAGCCACTGCCGCCCCGGCAGCGGCCCCTGCCGCAGCAGCACAGCCGCAGGGCACTTTGGGCGGCATGGCCCCGACGCGGCATCAGGTGAAGCGTGGCGAAACCGCCTTTACCATCGCGCGGGCCTATAATGTCGCCCCGCGCGCCTTGGCCGATTGGAACGGTCTTGGCCCCGATCTGGCGGTGCGTGAAGGGCAATATCTGATGATCCCGACGCCATCGGGTGCGCCAGCCGCGACCGCCGCCCCGGCGGCAGAGCCTGTGACCGCGCCCGGTGAGGGCACGCCGACCCCGCCGCCGCCGTCAGCCTCGAAACCCTTGCCCGCCGAAAATCCGCCGACGCAGGCCGAGATTGAAAAGGCCAAGCCCGCCTCGCCCGATCTGGGCGAACAGCGCACGGCGGC
>CALRPK020000325.1:0-3802 GCA_943370015.1 Paracoccus haematequi | reverse complement strand
GACCGAGGCGGCGCGCAGAGCGTCGGGTTCCAGCTTGCACCATTTGACGCGGCCGCGCTTTTCTTGGGTGATGAGGCCCGCCTCGGCCAGCACCATCAGGTGTTTCGAGATCGCGGCGAGCGACATCTGGAAGGGCTCGGCGACGTCGGTCACTGCCATGTCATCCTCAAGCAGCATCGACAGGATCGCCCGACGGGTCGGGTCGGCGAGGGCGGAGAAAACGGTGTCAAGATCGCTTGGCATATAATGACAGTGGCGGGGTGGGGCGGGACCGTCAACCCGGTGGTTGAATATGCCAGTGGTTGCTTTGACACGGGGTGCGGCCATCTGCCCCTCTGTGCCCGAACTGGGATCCCTATTGAAAACAAGGGTTTGATATACACGTGCGACGTGCTTTGCCGGGTTGACTCGGGCCGGTGCCATCCGTAGTTATCCCGCAACTGCTGGAAAGGGTCTGACCGATGGCTGACGCGCCCGATCCCGACCGTCTGCGCGCGCTGGAACAGCGGATCGCGAAGGCGAAAGGGGCAAAGGTGCTGGCGTCTGGGGCTGGCCCAACCGGCAAGGGATTTTCGCAGGGCGAGGCGGCCTGGCGGATGGTGCTGGAACTTGTGACCGGGATGTTGATCGGTCTGGGTATCGGCTACGGACTGGACCGTGTGTTCGGGACGCAACCCATCTTCCTGATCATCTTCGTGCTGATGGGCTTTGCTGCTGGCATCAAGACGATGTTGGGCACGGCAGCCCAGATGGGCAAACAGGCCGAGGCGGAAGCCAGGGCGCAAGAAGGGAAAGACGGACGTGGCTGAAGGCGGTTTTGCAATCCACCCGATGGATCAGTTCGTTGTGAAGCCGCTGTTTGGCGGCGAGCATGTCGAATGGTACACCATCACGAACGTGACGCTGTGGCTTGGCATTGCCGTGCTGGCGATCATCGCGCTGATGGTGATCGGCACCCGTGGGCGCGCCGTGATCCCGTCGCGCAGCCAGTCGATTGCGGAACTGCTTTATGGCTTTATCTACAACATGGTCGAAGAAGTCACCGGGCATGAGGGTGTGAAGTATTTCCCCTATGTCATGACGCTGTTCATGTTCGTGTTGGCGGCCAACCTTTTGGGTCTGATCCCGATGAGCTTTACCACGACCAGCCATGTCGCGGTCACTGTGACGCTGGCGCTGCTGGTCTTCCTTGGCGTAACCCTGCTGGGTCTGGTCAAGAAAGGCCCCGCGTTCTTGGCGATGTTCTGGGTGTCCTCCGCGCCGCTGGCGCTGCGCCCGGTGTTGGCGATCATCGAGGTGATCTCGTACTTCGTGCGTCCCGTTTCGCACTCCATTCGTCTTGCCGGCAACCTGATGGCCGGTCACGCCGTGATCAAGGTCTTTGCGGGCTTTGCATCGATGGCCGTCATATCGCCCGTCGCGATCGGTGCTGTTTCCGCGATCTATGCGCTGGAACTGCTGGTCGCCGTCGTGCAGGCCTACGTGTTCACCATCCTGACCTGCGTCTATCTGAAAGACGCGGTGGGCGACGCCCACCACTAAGGTCACGGATTTCAATCTCAGCCATTCCAACCAAGGAGACACCACTATGGAAGGCGAAGTCGCACAACTGGCCCTCATGGGCAAATACATCGGCGCTGGTCTGGCGGCCATCGGTCTGGGCGGCGCCGGCATCGGCGTGGGCAACATCGCTGGCAACTTCCTTGCCGGTGCCCTGCGCAATCCGTCGGCTGCCCCGTCGCAGACCGCCAACCTCTTCGTGGGCATCGCCTTCGCAGAAGCGCTGGGGATCTTTTCGTTCCTGATCGCCCTTCTGCTGATGTTCGCCGTCTGATCCTGACGGACCATTCTTCGGCCGGGGGGACGGGAAACCGTCGCCTCGGCCCGATTTCTTAGGGTCTCAGGGAGAACGACATGGCGACCGAAGCCCATGGTGGCGCGGCTGCTGAACATGCAGTCGGGATGCCCCAACTTGACGTGACCACTTGGCCGAACCAGATTTTCTGGTTGCTGGTTACGCTGGTCGTCATCTACCTCGTGCTGACGCGCATCGCGCTGCCCCGCATCAGTGCGGTTCTGGCAGAGCGGCGTGGCACAATCACCAATGATCTGACCGCAGCCGAAGAGCTGAAGCACAAGGCTGTTGAGGCAGAGCGCGCCTATAACGACGCGCTTGCCCGTGCCCGTGCCGATGCCGCCAAGATCGTGGCCGAAGCCCGCGCCGAGATCCAGAAAGACCTCGCCGCAGCGACGGCGCAAGCCGATGTCGAGATTTCGGCCAAGGCTGCGCAATCCGAAGCCCGCATTGGCGAAATCCGCGCTGGCGCTGTGGCCGCTGTCACGGAAGTGGCCACCGATACTGCGCATGAACTGGTTGCCGCCTTGGGTGGCAAAGCGGACGCGCAAAGTGTTGTGGCGGCTGTTTCTGCCCGGCTGAAGGGGTGACGATGATGAAGAAACTTGCTGCCGTTCTGGCCCTGACCGCATCGCCCGCGATGGCGGCCTCGGGTCCGTTCTTCTCGCTTCAGAACTCCAACTTCGTGGTTCTGATCGCTTTCATCGTGTTCGTCGGCATCCTGCTTTATGCAAAGGTGCCGGGGCGGATTGCCGGGTTGCTGGACGGTCGTGCCGCCCAGATCAAGGCGGAACTCGACGAAGCCCGCGCCCTGCGCGAAGAAGCCAAGGCCTTGCTTGCCTCCTATGAGAAAAAGCAAAAGCAGGTGCAGGAGCAGGCCGATCAGATCGTTGCCGCTGCGAAAAAAGAAGCGAAGGCCGCCGCCGATCAGGCGAAGGCAGAGCTGAAATCTTCGATCGCGCGCCGTCTGGCTGCGGCGGAAGAGCAGATCGACGCCGCTGAAAAGGGCGCGATCCGGGCTGTCCGCGAACAGGCTATTGCCGTGGCTGTTGGTGCCGCGGCAGAGGTTCTGTCCAAGCAGATGACCGCCGAAGGGGCAGCAGCCTCGATCGACGCGGCCATCGCGCAGGTGGATGCCAAACTGCACTGAGGCATGGCTTCAGGCCAAGGATTGGACCCGGAACCCCAGTGTTCCGGGTCTTTTCATTTTCATCCCTGCGGCGTTGGACGACGGGCGTTTTCGTGATCCAGCCGCAAGCGGGCGATATCTTCGTTCCGGTCGGCGCGGAATTGTTCGTCCAAGGCGGTCAGGACGAAATCCAGATGTGCTGTCACCGCAGCCCGTGCAGACTGTGGATCACGGGTCTGTATCGCCTGATTGATGGCGCGATGCTGGTCCAAAAGCATCTGCCGCGTCGGGCGCAGGCGGAACATGATCTGGCGGTTGTAGAACACCCCCTGTCGAAGCAGATCGAACATCGAGCGCATCATATGCAGCATGATAACGTTGTGGCTGGCTTCGATGATGGCCATGTGGAATTCGGCGTCCAAGGCGGCCTCATCCGACGGATCGCGCTTTTGATGGGCGACTTCCATCTTCTGGAAAATCGTGTCGATCAATTGCAGATCCGTGTCAGACCCCAGGCGTGCCGCGCGTTCGGCGGCCAGACCCTCCATGTCCCGGCGGAAGGTTAGGTAGTCGAACACCGCCTCGTCATGTTTGCCGAAAAGATCGACCAAGGCGGGCGAAAAGGCAGAGCCCAGCACATCGGCGACGAAGATGCCCGCATTGGGCCGTGCGATCAGCAGGCCGCGATCCTGCAATTCCGCCACCGCATCGCGCAGGGACGGGCGAGAGACCCCCATCCGGTCCGAGAGTTCGCGTTCCGAGGGCAGGCGTTCCCCCGGCCGCAGGATGCCGCGCAGGATCAAAAGCTCTATCTGTCG
>CALRPK020000324.1:0-3807 GCA_943370015.1 Paracoccus haematequi | reverse complement strand
GCATCGTCTGGTGACGGCCTATATGCGCTTGGCGATCAGCATGGCCTCAAAATTCCGCCGCTACGGCGCACCGATGAATGACCTGATCCAAGAGGCCAGCCTTGGCCTGATGAAGGCAGCGGAAAAGTTCGACCCGGATCGGGGCGTGCGCTTTTCCACCTATGCCGTCTGGTGGATCAAGGCGAGCATCCAAGACTATGTGATGCGCAACTGGTCCATGGTACGGACGGGATCGACCTCCAGCCAGAAGGCGCTGTTCTTCAACCTGCGCCGCGTGCAGGCGAAGCTGGAGCGTGAGGCGGCCGCACGCGGCGAAACGCTGGACCAGTTCCAACTGCGCCAGCAGGTCGCGACCGAGGTGGGCGTTTCGCTGTCTGATGTCGAGATGATGGAAGGCCGCCTGTCGGGCAGCGACTACAGCCTGAACGCCACCCAATCGGCGGATGAGGATGGCCGCGAATGGATCGACGCGCTGGAGGATGAACAGCCTCAAGCCGCCGAACAGGTCGAAGGCGCGCATGACGCCCAGCGCCTGCGCGATTGGCTGGTCAAGGCGATGCAGGCCCTGAACCCGCGTGAACGCTTTATCGTCGCGGAACGCAAACTGCGCGACGAACCCCGCACGCTGGAGTCCTTGGGCGAAGAATTGGGCCTGTCCAAAGAACGCGTCCGCCAATTGGAAGCCGCCGCCTTTGCAAAGATGCGCCGCAGTTTGGAAAGCCAGTCGCGCGAAGTGCATCACTTCCTGTTGTGACCCCCAAAACGTGATCTGAAGGCGCGCCCGCAAATTGCGGGCGCATTCTTTTGCGCCTTGTCCCGCGCAGGGCGCAGGCCAAGGCAGGGGGGCTTGTGCAGCCCCCGTCGCCGCGGTCGCGGCGACTCCCCCGCAGGATATTTGGGCAAAGGAGATGGGGCAGGCTGCGCGGTCTTGGCGGTTGAGTTCCTGTGGCTGGACCCATACACCTGTGGCAGGGCAATTTCGGGTGATCCATGCTGGACGGCAAGCGCATCCTTCTGGTGATCGGCGGTGGCATCGCCGCCTATAAGGCGTTGGAGTTGATCCGGCTGTTTCGCAAGGCCGGGGCCGCAGTCACCCCGGTGCTGACGCGGGCAGGGACAGAGTTTATCACCCCGCTGTCTGTGTCGGCCTTGGCGGGGGAGAAGGTCTATACCGACATCTTCGATCTGACCGATGAGGCCGAGATGGGGCATATACAGTTGTCCCGCAGTGCTGATCTGATCGTCGTGGCCCCGGCGACGGCGGATCTTTTGGCCAAGATGGCGCAGGGGCGGGCGGATGATCTGGCCTCGACCCTTTTGCTGGCGACCGATACCGCCGTTCTCGCCGCGCCCGCGATGAATGTGCGGATGTGGGACCATCCGGCGACACAGCGCAACGTGGCGCAGGTGCAGGCCGATGGGGTGCGTTTGGTCGGCCCCGATGCGGGTGAAATGGCCTGCGGCGAATATGGTCCCGGACGCATGGCCGAACCCGCAGCGATCCTTGCGGCGGCAGAGGCGATGCTGTCGCAGGGGCCGCTGAGCGGCAAGACGGTGCTGGTCACCTCTGGCCCCACGCATGAGCCGATTGATCCCGTGCGCTACATCGCCAACCGATCCTCAGGCGCGCAGGGAACGGCGATTGCCGTGGCCCTGCGCGATCTGGGGGCGCGTGTGCGTTTTGTCACCGGCCCCGCCGAAGTGCCCCCGCCCGCGGGGGTCGAGGTGATCCGCGTGGACACCGCGCGTCAGATGCTGGCAGCCGTTCAATCCGCCCTGCCCGTCGATGCGGCGGTGATGGCGGCGGCGGTGGCGGATTGGCGGGTGGCCAATGCGGCAGGGTCCAAGCTGAAAAAGGACGGCACCGGCAAGGCCCCGGCGCTGGAGTTTGCGGAGAACCCCGACATTCTGGCCACCATCGCGCAGATGACCACAGGTCGCCCCCGTCTGGTGGTGGGCTTTGCTGCGGAAACCGATGACGTCGTGGCCCATGCCGTGGCGAAACGCGCGCGCAAGGGCTGTGACTGGATCGTCGCCAATGATGTCAGCCCCGGCACTGGCATCATGGGCGGGACGGAAAACGCCGTGACCCTCATCACCGCTGCGGGACAGGACGTTTGGCCGCGCATGGCCAAGGACGCCGTCGCCCGCCGTCTGGCCCAAAAGATTGCAGAGGCATTGGCATGACCCCGACCGTCCTTGTGCTGTGGGAAGACTGGGCAGACACCACGCTCCCCCTTCCCAGCTATGAAACCGCCGGGGCAGCCGGGGCTGATCTGCGCGCCAATCTGCGGCCAGAGGATCGGGCGACCGGTTTCACGCTGGATGTGATGCACCGCGCGATCCTGCCGACCGGGCTGCGCGTCGAAATCCCGCCGGGGTTTGAAATGCAAATCCGCCCGCGCTCGGGCTTGGCGATGAAGCATGGCATCACCCTGCCCAACACGCCCGGCACCATCGACAGCGATTATCGCGGCCCCTTGGGCGTGGCGCTGATCAATCTGGGGCATGAGCCTTACGTGATCCACCACGGCGACCGCATCGCGCAGGCGGTGATCGCCCCAGTGGTGCAGGCGGTGTTCTCGCTCACCGATGCGCTTGGGGCCACGGCGCGGGGTGAGGGGGGCTTCGGCTCTACGGGGAAGCGATGATCCTTGTCCTGTTGATGGCGGCGTCGCTCTGGGGCATCGGCGCGTTGATGAAAACGCCGGTTCGTCTGCGGGTCGGGATGCTGGCGGCACTGTGGGCGGGGGTTGTTCTGGGCCATCTGGTGCTGCCCGATGGACATCCCTTGCGTGAAGCGACCGGGGGCGCGCCGCAAGGGTGGCTTGCGCTGGGGATCATCGCCGCATTGGTTGCGGCCTATCGCCTCGGCCTCCGCCGCCTGCGGACCAAGGCGCAACCTGTTGCCGCTGCCGCGCCCCAAGGCAGCTTCCGCCCGGCAGAGTTGGACCGTTACGCCCGCCACATCCTGTTGCGCGAGATCGGCGGTCCGGGCCAGCGCCGGATGAAGGATGCCCGCGTGCTGGTGGTGGGGGCAGGGGGCCTTGGCTCGCCTGCGCTGATGTATCTGGCGGCGGCGGGGGTAGGGACCATCGGGATCATCGACGGGGATGTGGTCGAAGGATCAAACCTGCAACGCCAGATCATCCACGCCGATGCGCGGATCGGCATGCCCAAGGTGTTTTCCGCCGAACTGGCGATGAAGGCGCTGAACCCCTTCATCACCGTGGAATGCTTCAATCGACGACTGGACGACGCCGTGGCGCGCGACCTGATCGGCAGTTTTGACCTGATCCTCGACGGCACCGACAATTTCGACACGCGCTATCTGGTCAACCGCATCTGCGCAGACCTTGGCAAACCGCTGATCGCCGGGGCCATCACGCAATGGGAGGGGCAGTTGTCCCTCTGGCATCCGGCGACGGGCGGGCCCTGCTATGAATGCGTCTTCCCGACGCGCCCCGCGCCGGGCCTTGTGCCCACCTGCGCCGAGGCGGGCGTCGCCGCGCCCTTGCCGGGTGTGATCGGCTCCATGATGGCGATGGAGGCGGTGAAGCATCTGACCGGCGCGGGCGAAACCCTGCGTGGGCGCTTGATGATTCATGACGCGCTTTATGCGGAAACGCGGGTGATCGGGGTCAAGCGACGCGCCGATTGTGCCGTTTGCGCCAGCCTGCAAACCGCCCCCTCACCCTGACCCTCTCCCCCGGCCGGGGAGAGGGAAGCGCCCTTGCGTCTTGCGCCTGTTTTCTCTGCTCAAATATCCCACGGGGGTGCGGGGGTGTGAAACCCCCGCCGCTGACA
>CALRPK020000323.1:0-3810 GCA_943370015.1 Paracoccus haematequi | reverse complement strand
AGACCGCAGGCAAGGTCGGGATAGCCCGCCGCAAGCCCGCCATCACCCGGTGCCATCGCCATCTCGGGCTGCGGGTCAAGACTTGTAGAGTCAGTCGCGGCAAAGGTGATGACGACGCCGGGCAAGCAGCCCCGTGAAACGCCGCCATCGCGCAGCGGCAGCAGTCGGCACAACATCGGAAGGCCAGTCGTTCCCGGAATGGCATGGTCCTGCCCGATGCCACTGGCCAGAACCGCGCGCAGGGAGGCAGTCAACCGGCCCTCCAGTGCGAAAGGCTCTGGCACGGCGACCCTTGCACCAAGGTGCTGCGGGCCGATCCCCAGCAACCGCGCGGCGCTGGCGGTGAAAAAGCGCAAGGTCAGGTCCGGGCCGACGCAGAGGGTGGCCACCTCCATGCTGCACAGGATGCTCCGCAGCGCGGCAAACGCAGTCTGCTGGCGCGCCAGCGCGAAGCGGAGGAGGACAATTTGTGTCGCAACATCAACCGTATCGGCCGTGGGCGGGCACGGCGGCCCGGACTGCGGCACGGGCATGACCCCGGCCCGGATTGTGGTGCGGTGGACCGCGCCGGCGAAGGGCGAGATATGCTGACCATCGGGCATGCGGGATCTTTCCAAGGGGGGCTCTGGCAGGACGCGCGTAGGCATAGTGTTTAACCCCCAAGGGTTGTTCCGCACTGCCTTGGATCAGCAGCGAATGGCTGCGCCTTGCGTAGATTCCGATCCTTTCAGTCGCGTCATGGCAGGGCCTAGGCTGTCCAAAGACGGATGCGGTGCAGCGCCCCCCGCTGTGTGGCCCCGTGGTCACCGGCTTTCCTGTCGTCAAGGCCGAACGGCATCCGTCCCCCCAATCTGTTGCCCCCACAGGATCGGAGACCCGCCAGATGCGCAAAGATCAGACCATATGGGATGAGATGATCCGGCTTCAGACGCTGGATTTGCTGACCCGGCAACTCACCGCGGCGGCTGAGGTGTGGGAGCGGATGCTGGGATCGTCGCGCAATGTGGTCGGGGCGGATTTCGTCATGTTCGACGAAAGCTGCGGGCAGATCGCGGTACTGATGGACGGCTGTTGCGCCCGGATTGTTGAACGGGTCCATGACCTTGGCGGCACCGCGGACTGGCCTTTGCAGGACATGGGGGGTCAGCGGCCAAGGGCAGCGGATGCGCCGGTGGAGGCCACGCAAAGCCGCTTTTCCGCCAAGGCGCTGGACGCGGTCAGCAAATCCCTGCTCTCTGCCATCACCTTGGCCGAGGCGCGGGGCGATGGCGCGACCGCTGAACTTTTGGAGCAGCTCTGGCGCGATATTGACCGCTATTTGTGGCAAGCTTTGCCGCCGCCCGTGGCGCCACGCCGCGCGCTGGTGATGTGGCATCGCGTGTAACCGCAGCACCGCAGAAACACGCCGCAGGCCCGGTCAGGGGTCTGCGGCGCATGGGTTCGGGGTCAATTCACCCGGATGTCATTCTTGACCGAGGTGACGCCCGGCGCGGCCCAAGCGGTGGTCGCGGCGAGTTCGCGTTCCCCCCAGTATTCCACTGTTCCGGTCAGGGTGACCTTTCCATCATTGGTGGCGACGTCGATGTTTTCGGGTGTGAACCAAGACCGGTTCAACGCCCCCATGATGTCGGATTTGATGTTGCCCGCATTGGCCTGCGGCGTGATGGCGATCTGGTTGGACACGCCCGTGACACCCCAAAGCGTGCGCACGGCATCGGCGGCGGCCATGTGCTGGTAATGCCA
Organism: Paracoccus haematequi; assembly: GCA_943370015.1. Classification (GTDB taxonomy): domain Bacteria; phylum Pseudomonadota; class Alphaproteobacteria; order Rhodobacterales; family Rhodobacteraceae; genus Paragemmobacter; species Paragemmobacter haematequi_A. The sequence continues at coordinate 2,067 of CALRPK020000323.1, read as the reverse complement.
ATGCACCTTGCCGGACAGCGTGATCCAGCCCTTGGTGACCGCAACCTTGACCGCGTCCTTGGGGACCGAGACATTCCACGCCAGACGTTCCACCGCAGCGGCGGCAATCTCGGCATCGCCATGCTTGACGGTGAAGGGCAGCTTCACCTCAAGTTCCTCGGCCACGGCTTTCACGTCCTTGACGCGCAGGGTGGCGGTTTCTGCCGCGTGCTTTTCGGCATAGGTTTCAACAGAGCCCATCAAGGTGACGATGCCGTTCTTGGTCGTGACACCGATATGGGCGGCGTTCACGCTGGGTTCCCATTTCAACTCGTCAAGCACGGCTTGCTTCAGATGCGTGTCATCGGACATGGCTGTCTCCTTTGGAAGGATCGGGATGGCGGGCGGTGCCGTCGAATGCCGAACCGGCGCGCTGCATCCCCGGCCTTAGCTACCCCCGTGGCGGTCTGAGGCGGCAGGGTCGGAAACTACCTAAGGCGCAGCGCCGCCGATGCCGGGTTAAAGTGGCAGTGTTGTAAGGTCGACCCACCGTCGCCAGCATGGTCACCGCACCCGACCGTAACCCGCAGCGCCTTGCGCCAGACTGGCCAATCCCGCCCCGATCGCCACGACCCTGTCGGATGCGGCGGTGGATCAGCGGCATTCGCGCTGCCTGCGAGGCGCAGGCCTACCCGCCAGCCACGGGAACCATCACCTCATTGCGGCGCAGAAACCATGGCGTCCACGGCGGGTTGTAGCGGGCGACCGACAAGGGCCCCAGCGGAACCAACCCGCGCGCGCGCAAGATGCCCAAAAGCCGTGTCGTGGCATCCGCCACCCGCGCCTCGCCAGCCAGCCCGGAAAAGCGCAGCACGGCTTGGCGGGCGGCGGGCTGCGCCTTGATCGTCACCGCCGGATCATTGGGCACCGGCAGATCGGACAGGGCGTAGTGCCCCGGCATGGTAAAGCGCACCTGCCATTCCCCGGACCCGGCGGTTTGCGTCACGGGTGCGGTCATGGCGATCTTTTGCCCGCCGATGGGTCCAGTCTGTGGATCGGTCTTTGCCAGTGACCGAGACAGCGACTTTGACACGGGCACCGTCATCGCAATCTTGGCCCGGCTGCGATTGCCGCCAAAGATATAGCCTGCCAGCAGGCGAAAGCCCTTGCGGCCAGCCTCTTGCTGATCGCCGGTCACGGTCACTTCGGCAACGATGGTTTGGGCGTAGTCGCGCAACTCGAACGCGCCGTCTTTGGCGGCGAGGGTGAACTTCGGCTCTTCGGTTGACATGGGCTGTCCTTTCGCGGTGGCGCGGGGAAAGCGGCAAGCCTGCGCTGCTGCGCGGCCTGCGGGCAGGGTCGGAAACTACCCATCCAAGACCAAGCCCGACCTGTCAGCCAAAAGACTACGTAGAGTCCGAGGCTGCCGCCCCGCTGGGGCGCGCCTTAGCGTGGTGCAACACGCCCCCCAAACGCCCCCCTTTTGGGTGGCGTTCCTTGCCCCAAAGGTAAAGCCCATGTCCCATGCCAATCTGACAACGGCCCCCACATCCGCGCCTGACCATGTCTCCGATGCATCCATGGCCGTCATCATCGACCATGCTGGGGCGCGCGTCGTGCCGGTGCACCGTGACGCCGATGCCGCCACGCCAGAGCCGCAGCACCTGACCCACAGTGTGGACCGCAGCCAGCATGACACGGACCGGGCGGAAAACCATCCCGCCGATACCCGGTTCTTTGAGGCGGTGGCGGCTGCGCTTGCGGGCAGCGGGCGCATCGTCGTGATCGGCCATGGCACCGGCCAAAGCAACGAGGCCGGTCATCTGATGGCCTATCTGGCCCAACATCATCCCAGCGTGCACGCAAGGGTGGCCTATCAACTGACCGCCGATCTGCCGCATGCCACGCTGCCGCAGTTGTTGGCGCTGGCCCGCCATGCGCTGCACGTCGCCGGACCGGCGATCTAGCGGCTTGCGCCCCCCGTGCGGCTTGCGCCTCCTATGCGGCCTTGGCGCGACGATGACACCTTGCGCCGCGGATCACGACGCGGGGGTGAAGTGCTGTCCAGCACTCCATCCTGCGTTTGGA
>CALRPK020000322.1:0-3815 GCA_943370015.1 Paracoccus haematequi | reverse complement strand
GACGACAGCATCTAGCGGTCTGGTTGCGCATGCGCGGGAACTGCGTTATGCATCAACCCCCGTGATGCTGCGATTCCCGAAGACGAATCGTGCCGTCAAACCGACGCTTTTCACGGGAGTGATCCACCTATGGCACGTTATATCTTCATCACGGGCGGGGTGGTCTCCTCTCTGGGCAAGGGCTTGGCTTCGGCAGCCTTGGGTGCGCTGTTGCAGGCGCGTGGCTATACGGTGCGGCTGCGCAAACTGGACCCCTATCTGAACGTCGATCCGGGCACGATGTCGCCCTTTGAACATGGCGAAGTGTTCGTGACCGATGATGGCGCGGAAACCGATCTGGACCTTGGCCATTACGAACGCTTCACCGGCGTGCATGCCCGCATGACCGACAGCATCAGTTCGGGTCGCATCTATTCCAATGTTTTGGAGAAAGAGCGTCGCGGCGATTACCTTGGCAAGACCATCCAAGTCATCCCGCATGTCACGAATGAGATTAAGGACTTCCTCCGCATCGGCGATGAAGAGGTCGATTTCATGCTCTGTGAAATCGGCGGCACGGTGGGCGATATCGAAGGCCTGCCGTTCTTTGAGGCGATCCGCCAGTTCATCCACGAACGCCCACGCGGCCAGTCGATCCTGATGCACTTGACGCTGTTGCCCTATCTGGCAGCGAGTGGCGAGTTGAAGACCAAGCCGACGCAGCACAGCGTCAAGGAATTGCAATCCATCGGTCTGGCCCCCGATGTGCTGGTTTGCCGGTCCGAACACCCGATCCCGGACCGTGAGCGGGAAAAGATCGCCCTCTTCTGCAACGTGCGGAAGGATTCGGTGATCCCGGCATATGATTTGAAGACGATCTATCAAGCGCCGCTTGCCTATCACAAGGCGGGTCTGGATCAGGCGGTGCTGGATGCCTTCGGCATCACCCCGGCGCCGAAGCCCAACCTGTCGCGTTGGGAAGACGTGATGGACCGCCTGACCCATGCCGAAGGCGAAGTGCGTGTCGCCATCGTCGGCAAATACACCCAGCTTGAAGATGCCTATAAGTCGATCGCTGAGGCGCTGACCCACGGCGGCATGGCCAACCGCACCAAGGTCCGCGCGGAATGGATCGATGCGGAGATCTTTGAACGCGAAGATGCGGCACCGTATCTTGAGAATTTCCACGCCATCCTCGTCCCCGGCGGGTTCGGCGAACGCGGGACCGAGGGCAAGATCAAGGCCGCGCAATTCGCCCGCGAAAAGAAGATCCCCTATCTGGGCATCTGCTTGGGCATGCAGATGGCCGTCATCGAAAGCGCGCGCAATGTGGCGGGTATGGCCGACGCTGGGTCCGAGGAATTCGACCATGAGGCTGGCGCAAAACGCTTTACCCCCGTGGTCTATCACCTGAAGGAATGGGTGCAGGGCAACCACACCGTCCGCCGCAAGGCCACCGACGCCAAGGGCGGCACCATGCGTCTGGGGGCCTATACCGCGAACCTGAAAGAAGGCTCACACGTCGCACAGGTTTACGGCGCGACGGTGATCGAAGAACGCCACCGCCACCGCTATGAGGTGGATATCGACTACCGCGAAAAGCTGGAAAGCTGCGGATTGGTATTCTCGGGCATGTCCCCCGATGGTCGCCTGCCCGAGATTGTCGAGGTCAAGGATCACCCTTGGTTCATCGGCGTGCAATTCCACCCCGAACTGAAATCCAAACCCTTCGCGCCCCACCCGCTGTTCGCCGACTTCGTCCGCGCGGCGATTGAGGTCAGCCGTTTGGTCTGACTGTTTTCCCCAACGCTCGGGCAGGGCGTTGGGGGCGTTCAGCTTTGCGGGCGGGGCCACAGCCGCTGCACGGCCCCCAATCGCGACAGGCCGCGTGACAGGTGATGAGCGGCGATGCCCAAGGCCAGCCCCCCGGTGATGGACAGGGTGGAAAACAGCCAGTCCGGCAAGATGCCAAGCCACGGTTGCAGCAGCACATTCGGCACCAGACGGTGCGTGAGGTAGATCATGAATGCCGCCGAGGCGAGCATCAGCACCCCCCGCGCCAACCCGCGCGGCAGGCTGACCTGTGGGCGGAACAGCATCAGGGCGATGGCGGCAAAGACCATGCCGTATTTGATCCAAGACCCGTACCAATTGCCTCCCAGCCATGCGACCAGCGGCATCACCAGCGCGGCCAGTCCCAGCACCAACCAGCGCTGCCGCCCCTGCGCCACCCCCACCATCCAGCCAAGCGCCAGCAGATAGAGCACCCAAGGCACGGTGAACTGCACCTGCCCGCCGATCCCCATCAGCGACGGTGCCCCCAACCGCAGCACTATTGCCCCCGCCAGCAGCCCCGCGCCAAAGGTCATGGGGCGGTCCGCCACCAAGCGCCGCACCGGGGGAACCATGACGAGGGCCGCCAGCAGGACCAGCATCTGGGCATAAGCCTCAACAAACCAGTACAGAAACGGCAAGCGGTCAAAGGTGGACGGCGCGCCGATCCCGAAGTTTGAGATCAGCAGGGCAGAGCCGATGGGAAACCTGTCCCAAGCCAAGGCATAGCCGATCAGGATCAGGTAATAGGGCACCAGCACACGCCCCAAGGGATGCAGGATCGCTGCGATATCCCCGGTCGCCAAAGCCTCGCGCCGGAAGCGCGCCAGCATGAGGCCGATCAGAACGACCATCACCGCCGCGCCTCCATAGACAGGCCACGCGGTTTCATGCGCCACGACAACGGCAAGGATGGCCGCCGCGCGCAGGGGATGTTCCACGCCAAGGGTCATCGTCGACGGGCGATCATGGGCAGACAAGCCGCGCAGATCGGACAGCGCCATCCGCTCCCACCCCGGCGGCAGGTGGCCAAGGTGACGCTCCAGCGCCAAGGAAAGCTCAACATGGCGCAGGGAATCGCCGCCAAGACTGGCAAAACTGTCCTGCGCGCGCACCGGGCGGGGGTGAAAGGCCAGACGAAACGCCTCGGCCAGATCAGCGCCTTGCGGGCGGGGCGGCGGCAGGCGGTGCAGCGTGGGATAATCGGGCTTGCCATTGGGCAGACGCGGCAGGCGGGGCACGGGGATCACGCGCAGATGCGCCGCCGTCAGGCCGGTCATGGCGATAAGGCGCGACAGCAGGGCATCAGAATCGGCCTTGCCCTCCACAGCCACATGCAGCGTGGAATCGTCGCCCCAGACGGCGGCGGTCACGCCAGCCTCGGCCAAGGCCGCCTCAACCGCGTCATGGCCGATGCGCAGACCGGCGATCTTGGACATGCGGCGTTTGCGGCCGATGATGCGGTAAAGCCCGCCCTCACACCGCGCGATATCGCCGGTGCGCAGAACATCCACCTCTGCCCCGCGCACCAGATCGGCGCGGGTGGTGGCATAGCCCATCATCACATTGGGGCCAGTGTAACAAAGTTCGCCCTCTGCCCCCTCGCCCGGCACCACGCGCCCCTGATCGTCGCGCAGGGACAAGGCCCCGCCGGGGATGGCCTGCCCGATCATCCCGGCATGGCTATCGGCCAGCGCGGGCGGCAGATAGGCGATGCGGGCTGTCGCCTCTGTCTGGCCATACATCGCGACGAACCGCCCCCCGCGCCGCGCCATGCGGCGGGCAAAGTCGCGCTGCACCACGGGCCGCAGCGCCCCACCCGCCACGGTCATCAGGCGGAGCGTGGGCGGCAAGGCCCCGGCCAAGCCCGTCTGCGCGATCAGGTCAAAACCATGCGGCACGGTCGACAGGTTCGTGGCCCCGCTTTGCGCCAGTCGCGCGGCAAAACCGGCGTCCAGCATCGACCCTTCGGCCAGCCAAACCGACGCCCCCGCCGCCAGATG
>CALRPK020000321.1:0-3815 GCA_943370015.1 Paracoccus haematequi | reverse complement strand
CGGATCAAAGGCCATGGCCAAGGGGCCGGGGGTCTTGGCGCGGTTTGCGGCGTTCTGGTCGTTGATCCACCCGATCAGCCGCGCGCCTTCAAGGATGGCCGACACGCCTGTGTGCAGGATCGAGGAATGCACCTCAAACCCTTTGACATGCACGAAGTATCCGGTGCCGCCCTTGTGCCCGGTGATGGTTTTCATGCGCGACGGCTCGCCAATTACCGCCGCCGCACCCTTGGGCAGCACCTCTTGCATCGCGGCGATCATCGGGGGGGCGCCGGTGCAGCCGACTTCCTCGTCATAGGAGAGCGCGATTTGCAGCGGGGTTTTCAGCGTGCGTTTCGACGCCGCCACCAAGGCCCAGATCGCCAACGCGTCAAAGCCCTTCATGTCGCAGGTGCCGCGCCCGTAAAGCCGCCCGTCGCGTTCGGTCACGGTCCACGGGTCAGAGGTCCAGTTTTGCCCATCCACCGGCACCACATCGGTATGGCCCGACAGCACCACCGCCCCTGATTCCCATGGGCCGACATGGGCGAAGAGCGCGGCTTTGGTGCGATCCTCATTCCAATGGCGATGCGCGGGGATGCCGTGTTGGGACAGGTAATCTTCGACCCAATCCACCAAGGGCAGGTTCGTATCCCGGCTGACGGTGGGGAATTTGACCAGCTGTTCAAGGATGTCGCGGGGCGAAAGGACGGGTGCGCTGGGGCTTTGGGTCATTCTCTGCCTGTTCGGTGCCTGTTCAAGTGGCGGCTTGGCGCAGGTTTGACCGGGGCGCGGCTGGGGTCAACCCTGTGCAGGCTGACGTAAGGTCAGGTGCAACATAACAATTGCGACAGGCGGAAAAATATCTGACAGTTGTGTGACCGGGGCAAAGACCCCGGCGAAGACAACCCCGGCCGACGTTTTGGCTGACCGGGGAAATAAAAGAAAATCAAAGACCTGGGGAGGTCTGTTCATGCCCGATGGGGCGACGCCCGTTCTCGACGTCCGGGGTCTTAAGACCGTGTTCCGCACCCGCGGAGGCGAGGTTCACGCCGTGAACTCCGTCAGCTTTCACCTGAAACCCGGCGAGTTGCTGGGCGTTGTGGGCGAAAGCGGGTCGGGCAAATCGGTGACGATGATGTCTTTGATCGGCCTCTTGCCCTCTCCGCCCGCCGAAGTGCGCGCGGGGCAAGTGCTGCTGGGTGGCCGTGACCTGTTGAAGATCGACGCCAATGAATTGCGCGATGTCCGTGGGGCCAAGATCGGTTTCGTGTTTCAAGACCCGATGACCAGCCTGAACCCGGTGTTCACCGTGGGCAGCCAGATCATGGAACCGCTGACCCGTCACATGGGATTGACCAAGGCGCAGGCGCGGGACCGCGCGGCAGAGTTGTTGGCTTTGGTGGGCATTCCCGATGCCAAGAAACGGTTGAAGGATTATCCGCACCAGTTTTCCGGGGGCATGCGCCAGCGGGTGATGATCGCGATTGCCTTGGCCTGTGACCCGGATGTGCTGATCGCGGATGAACCCACCACGGCGCTGGATGTGACGATTCAGGCGCAGATCATCGAATTGGTCAAAGACCTGCGGCAAAAGCTGGGGATGGCGATTGTCTGGATCACCCATGACCTTGGCGTGATCGCGGGCATCGCGGATCGGGTGATGGTGATGTATGGCGGGCAAGTGGTGGAACAGGCCCCAGTGAAGCAACTGTTCAGCGACCCGCGCCACCCTTATACGCGGGCGCTGCTGAAAACCATTCCGTCGCTGCACGGTGAACGCGCTGCGCGGCTGCAAGCGATCGAAGGCCAGCCGCCGATCCTGAATGCCGCGCCTGTGGCTTGTCCCTTCCGCGCGCGCTGCGCCCATGCCCATGACCGCTGCGAGACGGAAAACCCGCAGCGCCGCGCCGTGGATGGCTTGGCCGTGGGGCAGGGCCATGACGTCGCCTGTCATTGGTCGCCCGACAGCTCTGCGGAGGGTGCAGCATGACCGCCCCGCTGGTGCAGGTCCGCGACCTGAAGATGCATTTCCCGATCTATTCCGGCATTCTGCGCCGCCGCTCTGGCGCGGTCAAAGCCGTGGATGGCGTCAGCTTTGACATCCGCGCCGGTGAGACCTTGGGTCTGGTCGGCGAATCCGGCTGCGGCAAGTCCACCGTGGGGCGGGCGCTTCTCAGGCTTTATGAGCCCACCTCGGGGTCTGTGGTGATTGGGGGCGAGGATATCGCCACACTTTCCCCCGCCGCGCTGCGGGCCAAGCGGCCGATGATGCAGATGGTGTTCCAAGACCCGCAAGCCAGCCTGAACCCGCGCATGACGGTGCAGGCGATCATCGCGGAACCCTTGGATGAACAATCCGACTGGGACCGGGACCGCAAACAGGCCCGCGTGCTGGAGCTGATGGATCAGGTCGGGCTGAACCGCCGCTTCGCCAACCGCTACCCGCATGAGTTTTCGGGTGGCCAGCGCCAGCGCATCGGCATCGCGCGGGCCTTGGCCCTCAGCCCCAAGTTCATCGTCTGCGACGAACCCATCGCCGCGCTGGATGTGTCGATCCAAGCGCAGGTGGTCAACCTGCTGGAGGATTTGCAGGACAATCTGGGCCTGACCTATCTGTTCATCAGCCACGATCTGTCGATGGTGCGCCATATCGCGGATCGGGTGGCGGTGATGTATCTGGGCCGGATCGCGGAACTTTCGCCGCGCGATGCGCTATATTCCCGCCCCCTGCACCCCTATGCCGAGGCGCTGCTGTCCGCCGTGCCCGAACCCGATCCGTCGCGCGAAGGCGCGCGCCAACGCATCATCCTGCAAGGCGATGTACCATCCCCGGCCAACCCGCCCAAGGGCTGCAATTTCTGCACGCGCTGCCCCAAGGTGTTTGACCGCTGCCGGGTGGAAAAACCTGATCTGGTCGAGGTGGAGCCGGGCCGTCTGGTCGCCTGCCACCTTTACCCTGCCATAACCAACGCCAGCCCGGGCCAACCGGGCGGAACCGAGGCAACAGAGCCCACACAACAAGGAGAGGTCCAATGAAATTCAAAACCGCCCTATTGGGCGCAGCGGCAGCCTTTGTGCTCGCCCCGGCAGCCTATGCCGAGCGCGGCACTGACGGGGAAGTGAAGCTCACCTTCCCGCAGGCCGTGTCGATCATGAACCCCTATCTCACGGGCGGCACCAAGGACATCTATGCGTCGTCCATGGTGCTGGAGCCGCTGGCGGGCCTGACGCCCGATGGCGTGCTGGTCCCCAAATTGGTCACCGAAATCCCGACCAAGGAAAATGGCGGCATCTCGGAAGATATGACCTCGATCACGTGGAAACTGCTGCCGGACCTGAAATGGTCGGATGGCACGCCCGTCACGGCGGATGACGCGGTCTTTACGTGGAAGTATTGCACCGATCCGGCGGGCGGCTGCTCGCAGGCGACCAAATACGAAGGCATCACCTCGGTCGATGCAGTCGATCCCTCCACGATCAAGGTGACCTTCAGCGGCCCGAAGGCGAACCCTTATACCGCCTTTGTCTCGGCCCTCGCACCCATCCTGCAAAAGAAGCAGTTTGAGGCTTGCCTTGGCGCCGCTGCCCCGACCTGCACCGATGCCAACAACATGCCCATCGGCACCGGCCCCTTCATGGTGACGGGCTTTACCGTCAATGACACCGTGTCGATGGCCGCCAACCCGAACTACCGCGACCCGGCCAAGCCCGCCTTTGCGACGGCTGTGATCAAGGGCGGCGGCGATGCCGAAGGCTCGGCCCGCGTCGTGATGGAAACCGGCGAATTCGACTACGCGTGGAACACCCAGATTCCGCCCGAAACCCAAGCCTCG
>CALRPK020000320.1:0-3818 GCA_943370015.1 Paracoccus haematequi | reverse complement strand
GTCACCCTGCCCAATGGCCGGGTGATCCGTGCGGGGGATGAGGTGCTGACCTTCGTCAACCGCAATCTCGAACCTTACCGCGGCTACCACACCTTCATGCGCGCATTGCCCGAGGTGATGGCCGCCCTGCCAGAGGCGCAGGTCGTGATCGTCGGCGGCGACGAGGTGAGCTATGGCCAGCCCCCGAAAGAGGGGAAGTGGAAAGAGATTTTCCTGTCGGAAGTGCGGGACCGTCTGGACCTGAGCCGCGTGCATTTCATGGGCAAGGTGCCCTATCCCACCTTTGTCAGCCTGATGCAGGTCAGCCGGGTGCATGCCTATCTGACCTATCCCTTCGTGCTATCCTGGTCGATGATGGAGTCGATGGGGGCGGGGGCGCTGGTGGTGGGGTCTGATACCGCGCCCGTGCGTGAGGTGATCCGCCATGGTGAGAACGGGTTGCTGGTCGATTTCTTTGACATCCCCGCGTGGTCACGGGTGCTGACCGAGGCGCTGGCCCATCCCGAACGCTTCACCGCCCTGCGACAGGCGGCGCGGCAAACGGTGCTGGAGCGCTATGATCTGAAATCGGTCTGCCTGCCGCGCACGGTGGAATGGGTGGAAAGCTTCGGCCCGAAGTAATCGGCCCAACGAATTTTCTGCGAAAATTCAGGGCCGATGTTAGGGCCTGATTTTTCGCAGAAAAATCGTAGGCCCGTCAGACTGCCGCCGAATGTTGCGCCTTGGTCTGGTCATAGGCGTCGAAAGCGCGCGCCACCATCCGCGCCAAGGGGCGGCCTTGGTGCAGGATCAGGAAAGCCTCATCCGTCACCGCCACCATCCCCGGGAATGCCGCCGCCGCTGTGGCAAAGAGGTGATCCAGCCGCGCCTCGGTCACGCGGAAATCGCGCAGCATCTCGGCCCGGTCCACGCGGAAATCGCACATCAAGGCCTCGATGATCCGCGCGCGCAATAGGTCTTCGCCCGCAAAGACATGGCCGCGATGGGTGGAAAACCGCCCCGCGCGGATCGCCTTGGTATGGTCCGATGTGCCGCTGGCATTCTGCGCAAATCCTTGCGGAAAGCGCGAGATGGAGGATGCCCCTAGCCCCACCAGCACAGGCGCAGTGTCGTCGGTATAGCCCTGAAAGTTGCGCCGCAGCGTGCCGTTGCGGGCGGCGATGGCCATGCCATCCGTGGGCCGTGCGAAATGGTCGATGCCGATTTCCTGATAGCCATCGGCGGCGAAGAGGTCGCGGGCGGTTTCGAACAGGCGCAGCCGTTCCTCGGGCGTGGGCATGGCGTCCGAGGGGATCATCTGCTGGCGGCGGCTCATCCATGGGACATGGGCATAGCCGTAAAGCGCCACCCGGTCGGGCGACAGGGTCAAGAGTTTCTGGACCGAATCCGCAATCCGTGCCCGGGTTTGGTGCGGCAGGCCATAGAGGATATCGGCATTCAGGCTGCGAATGCCCCGGTCCCGGATCATGTCGGCCACACGTCGCGTCAAGTCATAGCTTTGTTCGCGCCCGATGGCCTTTTGAATCTCGGGATCGAAATCCTGCACCCCGATCGAGGCGCGGTTCATCCCCGCCGCCGCGAGCGCGTCCAGACGGCTGGCGTCAATCTCATTGGGGTCGATCTCAACCGAAAACTCGGCATCCTTGCCCATCGGCACGGCGTCAAAGATCGTCTCGGCCAGATCGCGCATCATGTCGGCGGGCAAGAGTGTGGGCGTCCCACCCCCCCAATGCAGCCGCGACAGGGTCACGCCCGGTTGCAACCGCGCCTTCAACAGCGCGATTTCCGCCTTGAGCGTCTGGGCATAGGCGCGGACAGGTTCGTCCGAGGATGTGCCCTGCGTGCGACAGGCGCAGAACCAGCACAAGCGCCTGCAAAACGGCACGTGAAGGTAAAGCGAGATGGAGGTTCCCGACGGGATCGCTGCGATCCAGTCCGTGAAAAGCCCGCTATCCACTGACGCGCCGAATTGCGGGGCCGTGGGGTACGAAGTGTACCGAGGCACCCGCGCGTCAAAAAGACCGAGCCGCATGAGTTGCGATTCTTGTGTCATGCTTATACCTTAGGCAGTATAGGCAGCGGCGCTTTGACCTAAATCAAACTGAAAGTGCGTTATGACAGCTCCCGATATTCTGAATGTCGGTCACGATTGCGGTGCTTGCCCCATCCGTCACAGGGCAGTCTGCGCCAGGTGTGAGGCGGACGAACTGCAAACGCTGGAACAGATCAAGTATTACCGCAGCTATCAGGCGGGACAGACGGTGATCTGGTCGGGGGATCGGATGGACTTCGTGGCCTCGGTCGTCACGGGCATCGCCACGCTGACCCAGACGATGGAGGATGGGCGGCGGCAAATGGTCGGCCTGTTGCTGCCGTCGGATTTTGTCGGGCGTCCGGGACGGCAGGTGGCGGCCTATGATGTGACGGCGACGACCGATCTGGTGATGTGCTGTTTCCGCAAGAAACCGTTTGAAGAGATGATGTCCAAGACGCCGCATGTCGCGCAGCGCCTGCTTGAGATGACCTTGGACGAATTGGACGCCGCGCGGGAATGGATGCTGCTTTTGGGGCGCAAGACGGCGCGGGAAAAGATCGCCTCGCTTTTGGCGATCATCGCGCGGCGGGATGCGCATCTGAAGCTGAAGACGGCCAAGGGGAACATTTTCTTTGACCTGCCGCTGACGCGTGAGGAGATGGCCGATTATCTGGGCCTGACGCTGGAAACGGTCAGCCGTCAGGTGTCGGCATTGAAGCGTGACGGGGTGATCGTGCTGGAGGGCAAGCGCCACATCGTCGTGCCGGATTTCGACCGGCTGATGGAAGAGACTGGCGACGATTCCGATGGTGGGATGCTGGTCTGAAACCCTCTTGAAACGAATTGGTCGGCACGGTAATCGCGCTTTATGACCGCCCCGCTGCACCTGATATCCCGCATTGCCCTGACATTGGCGCTGCTTTTTGCGCTCGTGAATGTCGGCTTTGCCCATAGGGTGCCGCAGCCCGAGGATGCCGCGAAACAGGCGTTCCTGATGGCGGGCGGCTCATTGGCGGATGTCTGCCACGATGGCGGGGATGACGGTAAGGCGGGTGGGGAGTGTCCGGCCTGTCATCTGCCGTCTGTTGTGATGGTTCCGGCGGTGCATATGCCGGTGCTGACCGCTGAGCTGGCCTTTGTCGCCAAGATGGTCGCCCCGCGCGAATGCCGCGCCGCGCGCGTGGTGCGCGATCCCGGCCATGGATTGCGTGCGCCGCCCGTGGTGTGATTTGACGCTGTGATGGGGTGTGCCCTGTCGCGGTTCCTTGTCGCATAAACCGTCAGGCGCAGTGCGGGCCGCTGCCTGATCGGGCAATCCCTTGGCCTTTCCCATGAGAATACCATGACTGACACAACCCCTGCCGCGCCTGCGGCGGGCCGGATCAACCGGCTCTATTTCGCTGTTTGGCGCTGGCACTTTTATGCCGGGCTTTATGTCATCCCTTTCCTGCTGATGCTGGCGGTGACGGGGTTTGTGATGATGCTGTTGACCACGGTGCTGCCGGAATACGGCGACCGTTTGGTTATTCCGGTCACGGGCCAAGCGCTGCCTTTGGCCGATCAACAGGCTGCCGCTTTGGCGGCTGTTCCGGGGGCCACGGCGGTGACCGAGTATATCGCGCCCTATTCCGCCACCAACCCGGCGCTGTTCAACGTCGCCGGTGATCCAGCGATGATCGTCGCGCTGGACCCCTATAGCGGCGAGGTGCTGCGCCAGACCCCGGATGGCGGCACGTGGTATGCGTGGCTGGAACGCATCCACGGCACGCTTTTGATCGGTGAT
>CALRPK020000319.1:0-3827 GCA_943370015.1 Paracoccus haematequi | reverse complement strand
GTGTCTGCGCCCGTTTGCCTTCGCGCTGTGCCAAAAGAATTTCCACCGCGCCGTCACCACAGGCAATTGTCAGGCCGGACAGCACTTGCCCCGGCTGGCCCTGCCCAGAAACCACGCGCGATTTCAACAGCTTCACCCGTTCGCCGCCCATCATGCACCACGCGCCGGGAAAGGGTGACAGGCCACGGATCAGACGGTCCACCTCTGCCGCTGGGCGGGACCAATCCACCCGCGCCTCGGCCTTGTCGATCTTGGCGGCATAGGTCACGCCTGCATTGGGCTGCGGGTCGGGTGCCAGTTCGGTCAACCGATCCAGCGCCTGAACGATCAACCCCGCGCCCATGCTGGACAGGCGGTCATGCAATTCCCCAGTGGTTTCTTCTGCGCCAATCGGTGTTGCCTGACGCAGCAGAACCGGCCCTGTGTCCAACCCCGCCTCCATCTGCATGATGCAGATACCCGTTTCCGCATCCCCCGCCATGATCGCGCGATGGATCGGCGCGGCCCCCCGCCAGCGCGGCAGAAGCGAGGCATGGATGTTCAGACACCCCCGACGCGGCGCATCCAGAATGGCCTGCGGCAGGATCAGACCATAGGCGACGACCACAGCGACATCGGCATCCCATGCGGCAAACTCTGCCAAAGCCTCTGCCGTGCGCAGGCTGGTCGGATGGCGGGTGGTCAGCCCCAACGCCTCGGCCCGCGCTTGCACGGGACTGGGGCGCAACACCTGCCCCCGCCCTGCCGGGCGCGGCGGTTGGCTGTACACCGCCACAACCTGATGGGATTGGTGCAGCGCATTCAGGATTGGAACCGAAAACTCCGGCGTGCCCATGAAAATCACTCGCATTCGCGGACCTTTCCTTTGATGCAGCAGCCTTGACCCAGCTTGGCGCGGTTCGGCTTTATCTTCAACAGTTTAGACCGAAACATCCGATCTTATCCAAGGCTGCGAGTCAGTCGCAAAACCGTCCGATTGCGAATGCGTCGCATTTCGGCAGCCAAAACGCACTGCGAACCATTCTCAACCGCGTTTGCGCAGCTTCTCGGACTTCGCGATCAGCATCTTGCGCTTCAGCGGTGAGAGGTGGTCGAAATACATCTTGCCGTTCAGATGATCGACTTGGTGCTGCGCGCTCGTGGCCCACAGATGGACGAAATCCCGCTCCTCCATCACCCCGTCGGCATTGAGAAACCGCACCGTCACCGCCCTTGGCCGCGCGATCACCGCCGAAACACCCGGCAGATTGGGCGAGGCTTCGTCATGTTCGCGCAACTGCACGCTGGCATGCAGGATTTCCGGGTTGGCCATCCGCACCGCCTGCCCGCGCTCGGTCGAGCAATCCACGACGGCAAGGCGCAACGGCACCCCGATCTGCACGGCGGCCAGACCATAGCCCGGCATGGCATCCATCGTGTCGATCATGTCGGCCCAGATGGCGTGGATGTCATCCGTGATCGCCTCCACCGGCGCGGCAGGCGTTTTCAGCACGGGATGCGGCCAAGGCAGGCACAGACGGACGGTCATGCAGAATACTCCGCTTCGGCCACGGCACGGGCCCCGGGTGACAGGCGGTCAAGGGTGACGATCCCGTCAAGGTAATCAATCTCATGCTGGGCGCAGATGGCGTGAAAACCGGTCAGGTCGGCCTCATGCACCGCGCCGTCAAGGTCCGTCCAGCGCAGGCGGATCGAGGTGGCACGGGCAATGGCCGTGGTGATGCCGGGGAGGGACAAGCATCCCTCAGGCCCTGTCACCACATCGTCAGACTTAGCCAAAATCACCGGATTGACATAGACTTGCGGCGCGGGCGTGCCCTGTTTCCATGCCGCATCCATCACAAAGAGCCGCAAGGAAACGCCCACCTGCGGCGCGGCCAGTCCCCGACCTTGGGCGTGATACATCGTGTCCAGCATATCGGCGGCCAGATCGCGCACGGCGGAAAGGTCCGTCACCGGGTCCGCCACGCGTGACAAGTCCGGGTCGGGCCACAACCGCACGGGCAAAACGGCCATCAGCCCCGCGCCCGTTCGCGCTTTAGCTTTTCCATCTTGCGCGTGATCATCTGCCGCTTCATCAGCCCCAGATAATCAATGAACAGCTTGCCGTTCAGGTGGTCGATCTCATGCTGCACGCAGGTCGCCCAGATGCCGTCGAACTGCTCTTCCTGCGCCACGCCATCGAGGCCCGTCCAGCGCACGGCGACAGATGCGGGGCGCTTCACCTCGGCATATTGGTCGGGGATGGACAGGCAGCCTTCCTCATAGGTCGACAGGTCCTCAGAGGACCACACGACCTCAGGGTTGAACAGCACCATGGGGCGGGGATCGCCCGCGCCTTCCTTGACGCAATCCATGACGATCAGGCGTTTGCTCACGCCGATCTGCGGCGCGGCAAGGCCGATGCCGGGCGCGTCATACATGGTTTCCAGCATATCCTCGGCCAGCTTGCCCAATTCCGACGAGATCGCCGGGACAGGGTCGCAGACCTTCTTGAGGCGCGGGTCGGGATGGATCAGGATAGGACGGATCATGGCGAAAGCGTTTACCCAAATCCCCCCCATCGCGCAATGGTGCCGCACTGGCGGCCTGCACTGGAACGATTTCCAGATTTTGCGGCTATTTTGGAACGCTGTCACGAATTTCAGAATTGAAATGGGAAACCCTTCTGGATTATCCATTTCAATCAGAACAAACAGCCGATCCCACCCCAAGAAAGGCCACGGGCATGAGCTTTGACGATCCGATCAACCGCTTTGGCACCCATAGCGTGAAATGGGACATGATGGAGCGTCTTTACGGCGTGCCAGCCAAGGACGGCTTGGCGATGTGGGTGGCCGATATGGATTTCCGCCCGCCAGCCTGTGTGCAACAGGCGGTGGAGGCGATGGCCCATCATGGCATCTACGGCTATTTCGGCGACGATGCAGCGTATCTGGACGCGATCCGCTGGTGGATGGCCACCCGCCACGGCTGGGATGTGGCGCGCGAGGATATCTTCACCACCCACGGTCTGGTCAACGGCACGGGTCTGTGCCTGCAAGCCTATACCCAACCCGGTGACGGTGTGGTGCTGACCACTCCGGTCTATCACGCCTTTGCCCGCACCATCAAAGCTGCTGGTCGGCATGTGGTGGAATGCGTGCTCAAGAATGACGGTGGCCGCTATGAGATGGACTTCGCCGCATGGGACGCCCAGATGACCGGGGCAGAGAAGATGTTCATCCTCTGCTCACCCCACAATCCCGGCGGGCGGGTCTGGACGGCAGAGGAGTTGCGCGGCGTTGCCGATTTCTGCATCCGCCACGATCTGATCCTTGTGTCGGATGAGATTCACCATGACCTGCTGCTGTCGGGGGTCAAGCATCACCCGATGGCGACCGCCTGCCCGGATATCCGCGATCGTCTGGTGATGATGACGGCCACGACCAAGACCTTCAACATCGCGGGCGCGCACATTGGCAACGTGATCGTGCAAGACCCCGCCTTGCGCGCCAAATTCGCCGCCGTGATCATGGCGATGGGGATTTCCGGCAATTCCTTTGGCATGCACATGGCCACCGCCGCCTATTCGCCCGAAGGTGCCGCTTGGGTGGATGAACTTGTGGGATACCTCGACGGCAACCGCCGCATTCTGGATGACGGTCTGAACGCCATCCCCGGCGTGCGGTCGATGCCTTTGGAGGCCACCTACCTCGCTTGGGTGGATTTCAGCGGCACCGGCATGGCCCCCGCCGAATTCATCGACCGCGTCGAAAAATCCGCCCGCATCGCCACCAACCACGGCGTCAGCTTCGGCTCCGGCGGCGAGTCCTTCCTGCGCTTCA
>CALRPK020000318.1:0-3831 GCA_943370015.1 Paracoccus haematequi | reverse complement strand
CGCCCGCTCTGCCCCCTTGGCCGAGGATATCATGGGCGGCAAGGGCGTGGATCAGTTCCGCGACATGTTCGACAGCCAAGTCGCCCGGACCAGCGCCGGGCGCACAGGCTTTGGCATCGCCGATGCGGTGGAACGGCAATTCGGCAGCTATGTGAAGGATCGCTGATGTCCAACATCGTCGACATCGCCCGCACCGCCATCGGGGTTTACCGCACCGCGCTGGGCGTGACGGGCGAGAACATCGCCAATGTGAACACCGAAGGCTATCGCCGCCGGTCGATTGATCTGACCCAGATCGGGGGGGCGCAGACCTCTCCGGTCACTTTGGCGACGGGGGGGCAGGGCGTCGAGGTCAAGGATATCCGCCGCGCCTTTGACCAATTGCTGGCCGACCGCCTGCGCACCGCCTCAGGTGATGTGGAATCCGCCACCGCGCATCTGGACGCGACCAAGGCGCTTGAGGCCTTGATGCTGCCCGGCACGGGTGGGATCGACGCCAGCCTTGAGGAGTTCTTTTCGGGTCTTGGCAAGCTCGCCTCGGCCCCGTCCGACACGTCGCTGCGGCGGGTGGTGATGGAAAGCGGGCAGGCGCTGGCCGCCGCTTTCGCCGATATCGGCGCGGGGATGAAGCGGTTGCAGACCCAGACCTTGCAAGATGCGTCGATGCAGGCGGATTTGCTGACGGCGGATTTGCATTCGCTGGCGCTGTTGCAGAACCGCTTTGCCAAGAACGCGGGCACCATCGGCGCGCTGAACCCGTTGCAGGATGAACGCGACCGGCTGCTGCGGTCCATCGGGGACCGGGTGGGCATGATGGTCGAATATGACCGCTTTGGTCGCGCGCAGGTGTCTTTGGGCAGCCAGCCCGGTGGCGCGGTGCTGATGGATTTTGAAGGCAACACCACCACCGTCAAGGCCAGTGGCGATGACCGTCTGGCGCTGAGCATCACGCGCAGCGGGCAGGAACGCACGGTGCGGCTGTTTTCATCCGGCAGCTTGGGTGGGCTGTCGCAGGCCTATGGCGCGATCGTCACCGCGACCGAGGAGTTGGACGCGCTGGCGGGCAAGATGGCCGCTGAAACCAACGCCGTGCATCGCAGCGCGGTGGATTTGACCGGCAGTCCGGGCGGAGACCTCTTTGTATTGGAGGGGTGGGACATCACGCCCTATCCCGCCAATCAGGGCAGCATGAACCTGCGCATCACCCCGACGGGTGAGGCCCCCGGAAAGGTCACGCTGGTGCGCGATGGTGCGGCCGGGCTGTGGCGGGCGCAGGACGCGGATGGCGCAGAGATCGGCACAGGGACAGATTTGATCGTTTTGCAGGGCCTGACGGTCGAGTTGGAAGGCACGGCCAGTGACGGCGACCGGATTACCCTGATCCCGCAACGGGGACGGGCAGTGGATATGCGCTTTGTCCCGACGGAACCTGGACAGATCGCGGCGGCGCTGTCCACCCTGACCGCGCCCGCGCCCGGCAATCAGGGGGCGGCAACAGCGCGGATGGGGATCACCATCGTCGCGCCACCCGCCTTGCCGAAACTGGATGAGGTGTTGCAAGGCGCGGGCACCGGCGCTTCGGCCGTCAGTCTGCTGTCGGCGGGCGTGGTGGGCTATGTGCCCGCAGGCACGAAGTCTGTGACACTGGCAAGTCTGGGCGCGCAAGCCACGGCGGAAGTGTCTGTGCCAGTTGCCGCCGTTTCCGCCTTGTCCAGCCTGTCCGTCACGCTGGATGGTGCGGCAGTGTCTTTTGACCTGACCCCACGCCCCGCGGATTGGGGGATGGCCGAGATTGCCGATGCCCTGAACGCCGGGACATTGACCACGGCCGCAGGCGATAGCCTTGCCAGCCTTGGTCTTGCCGCCGCAGGACGGGATGGGGTGCTGACCCTGTCGCGCAATCAGGGCGACATCACTGCCGCCAGTCTGAACGGCACCCCGGGCATCGTGACACCCGCCGCAGCGCAGGGCGGGACGTTCCAGATCTTCACCCGCGAAGGGCGTCAGATCGCAGGCAGCCGTTTGGGTGCCGCCGATGTCGCGAACCTGCTGACCGAGGCGAATGGCTTCCTGCCCGGTGCCAGCTATCGGCCCGATTACCTGAACGCGGCGGATGGCACGGCCTATCGTGGCCTGTCCTTGGATACGGTGCAGCCCGCCGGATGGCAGGCGTTGACGCTGGACAGCCATGCCCCCGTCACATGGTCCGGGATGATCGAAGCCCCGGCAAATCCCGCGCTGCCGTTCACGCTGGAAACCGGGGTGGGTCTGCCGGTGTCCTTGACCCTGCCCGAAGGGGCCTCGGCCCGGCGCTTGGCCGAGATCGCCTCGGCCGCCGTTCCCGGTTTGCGGGCGACGGCAGAGACGGCGCTGGCCTTGCAAGCCCCGGCAGCGGGAACGGTCAGCTTCCAGATCGAAGGCGACAATGCGACCCCGCTGCAAGTGGAGGTCGAGGTGGCCGATGGGCGGCTGGATGCCTTGGCCTTGGCGATCAACGGCCTGACACGGGCCACGGGGGTCAAGGCAGAGCTTTCGCCGAATGGGGATCGTGTGATCCTGCGTCATCCGGGCGGGGCGGATATCCGGTTGACCACGTTCACCCATTCCGCAGGTGCGGCGATGACGCTGAACCGGGTGGAGGCGCAGGATCAGCCCTTCGGGTCTGACATCACGCTGGGCACGGGGGCTGATGGGCTGCGGGTCAGTGGGCGGGTGACGCTGGCGCAGGATGAGGCGCTGTCGGCGACGATGTCCGGCACCCGGACCGACAGCGCGGCAGACCCTCTGATCGGCGGGCTGGTCACGCGCGAGGTGGCTTTGGCCGGGGCGGAACAGCGGCTGAGCTTCCGCCTTGATCTCGCCTTTGACAGCACCGGGACGGATGACGCCCCTGCGGCACTGGCCGGGCCGACGCGCTATGGTCTGACCTTGGCCGGGCGCACGGTGACGCTGGATACCGCCCTGTCGGGGGCGGCATCGGCGGCGGATGTGGCCACGGGGCTGGCGGCGCTGCTGCGCGATGGCATGCCTGTCGCCTCGATGACCGGGGCGGCGGTGGCCAGCTTGCCCGCGAACGGAGCCAGCACGGTGATCCGCGTCGATGGGCAGGATTATGTGCTGAAGATGCAGGGCGGCGCGGTCGCCGTGTCTGGGCCAGAGGATGGCCGCGTCACCGCAAGCTTTGGCACCGACAACCGGCTGCGGATCGCGGTGCAGGGCGGCTCCAGCGATGCGACGGGGATCACGCTGCCCGTGGCGGCGGGCAATGCGGCGGCCTTTGGCCTGTCGCCCGCGCAGGGGCCGCGCAGCCTGTTGACCGGGCAAGCGCCCACCGCGCTGCCCGACAGTTTCGCGGTGCAGATCGGGGATAGGCAGCACAGCATCACACTGGGCGCGGGGCCTGCTGTCACTCTGCCTGCCGGGTTCCCCGGCACGGCCAGCATCACGGGCGGGGCCTTGCAATTCGACATCCCGGCCAGCGCAGGCGCGTTGCGGGTGATCCCCTCCGCCGGGGCTTCGGCGGCGGGTTTTGCCAGCCTTGGCGCGACCTTGACGGTCAACGACGGCACCCTGACCGCGCGGTCACTGGATGGCAGCGCGCTGAACATCGGTACGACGGCCTCGTCGGTGGTTGGGCAAAGGTTGACGCTGACCGACCTGCCGCCCGAGGACCTGATCGTGATCATGACCGGATCGGGCAGCTTGCGGATGGCAGGCAGTCTGACGGCGGGAGAGGTCAGCCGCACCCCGGCGGCGGTGGAGTTGCGGGTGGTCGATGCGGCGTCGCGCCAAGTGGAACTCATCGACAGCGCCACCGGCCATTCCATCGGC
>CALRPK020000317.1:0-3840 GCA_943370015.1 Paracoccus haematequi | reverse complement strand
GGGACAGGACGGCATGGGACGTATTGAGCTTGCGCGTGGGATGGGGGAGTTGCGGGGGGCTCGGGGTGGGGGGCGTGGGTTGCTTGTGGCGGCGGTTGTGTTTTCGGTGTTTCTCAATCTGCTGATGCTGACCGGGCCTTTGTACATGTTGCAGGTCTATGACCGGGTCTTGGGCAGCCGGTCCGAGGCGACCTTGGTCGCGCTGACGGGGCTGGTGGCTTTTCTCTTTCTCGCGATGGGGATGCTGGACCATGCGCGGGGACGGGTCTTGGCGCGGATCGGGGCGCGGTTGCAGGCGGGGCTGGAACGGCGGGTATTTTCCGCTGCCCTGCGCCGTCAGATGCTGGTGCCGGATGACCCGCTGGCCCTCGCCGCGCAGCGCGATCTTGAGGCGATGCAGCGCTACTGGTCCTCTCCCCTGTCCGCCGCGATCATCGACATGCCGTGGACGCCGCTGTTTCTGGGCGCGATCTTCGTCTTTCATCCGGTGCTGGGGATGCTGGCCATCGCGGGCGGGGTGGTGATCATCGCCGTGGCGATCCTGAACCAGACCCGCACCAAGACCCCGCTCGCGCGCAGCACCACGGCCGGGTTGCAGGCCGACCGCATCGCCGACCTGCTGAAGTCCGAGGCCGAGACGATCCGCGCCCTGGGCATGACCGGGGCCGCTTTTGACCGCTGGCAGAGCGCGCGCGCCGTGGCGCTGGCCGAGGGCATCCATGCCTCGGACGCCGGCGGGGCCTATGCCACCCTGTCCAAGACCTTCCGCCAAGTCCTGCAATCGGCCATGCTGGGGCTGGGGGCCTGGCTGGTGCTGAAGGGTCAGTTGTCCCCCGGCGCGATGATCGCAGGCTCGATCCTGAGGGGCCGGGCCTTGCAGCCGGTGGAACAGGCGGTGGCGCAATGGCCGGTGCTGTCGCGCGCCCGCGAAGGCCGGGCACGGCTGGCCGAGTTGTTGTCGCGCATCCCCGAAGAGGCCCCGCGCACCGCCCTGCCCCGCCCGCGTGCGATCTTGGACATCCAATCCCTGACCGTGCTGTCACCGCAGGATCAACTGCCCCTGCTTCGCGGCGTCGGCTTCGTGCTGCACCCGGGGCAGGCGCTGGGGGTGATCGGCCCGTCGGGGGCGGGCAAGTCCACCCTGGCCCGCGCGCTGATCGGGCTGTGGCGACCGGCGGCGGGCAGCATTCGCCTCGACGGCGCGACGCTGGATCAATATGACCCCGACATCCTTGGCAGCTACATCGGCTATCTGCCGCAATCGGTGCGGCTGTTTGACGGCACCATCGCCGACAACATCGCCCGCCTCGGCCCGCCCGATGCGGCCAAGGTGGTTGACGCCGCCCGCGCCGCCGCCGCGCATGACATGATCCTGCGCCTGCCCGATGGCTATGACACCCGCATCACCGCCATCGGCGGGCGGCTGTCGGGCGGGCAGATGCAGCGCATCGGCCTTGCGCGGGCCTTCTACGGCGACCCGGTGCTCTTGATCCTCGACGAGCCGAACTCCAACCTCGACAATGACGGGTCACTGGCGCTGAACGCCGCGATCCGGGCGCTGAAGGCGCGGGGCGGATCGGCCCTGATCATGGCGCACCGCCCCGCCGCCATTCAGGAATGCGACACGCTTCTGGTGCTGGAGGATGGCACCCGCCGCGCCTTTGGTCCGCGCGATCAGGTGCTGCGCGACATGGTCAAGAACCACGCCGACATCACCCGCGCCCCCCTGCCGGCAGGTGTGCGATGACCCCGCGTCCCGCCCTGCAGGACTGGTCGGCGCGGTCGGCGCTCTGGCTGGGCTATGCCACCATCGTGCTGCTTTTGCTGGGCTTTGGCGGCTGGGGCGCGCTGACCCATATCCAAGGTGCCATCGTGGCACCGGGCCAGATCGAGGTCGATCAGAACCGGCAGGTGATCCAGCACCCCGATGGCGGGGTGATCGCCTCGCTGCATGTCACCGAAGGCCAACGCGTCGCGGCGGGGGATCTCTTGCTGCGGCTGGACGGCAGCGCCTTGCAGTCCGAAATGGCCATCGTGCAGGGCCAGTTGGTCGAACTGCAAGCCCGCCGCGCAAGGCTGGAGGCCGAGCGTGACGATGCCCCCACCGTCACCCTGCCCCCCGACCTGACCGCCCGCGCCCGCAAGACCCCCGCCATCGCCGAACAGATCGAGGGGCAGGTGAAACTCTTTGCCGCGCGGCTGGACACCCACAGCCGGCAGATCGAACAGTTGCAGCGCCGCGCCGAACAGACCGGGGCGGAAACCCAAGGGATCGACGCCCAGATCACCGCGATGGGCCAGCAACTCGCCTCGGTCCGCGAGGAATTGGTCGATCAAAAGGGCCTGCGCGCCCGCGGTCTGGCCCAAGCCAGCCGCGTTCTGGCCCTGCAACGCGAAGAGGCCCGCCTGATGGGACAGGCCGGAGAGTTGACCGCCAACCGCGCCGCCAATGAGGGTCGCAAGACCGAGATCGGCTTGGAAATTCTGCGCCTCGCCGCCGCCCGCCGCGAAGAGGCCAGCCAGCAGTTGCGCGACATCGGCTCGCAGGAACTGGAACTGGCCGAACGCCACCGCGCGCTGGCCGAACGCATCGACCGGCTGGACATCCGCGCCCCCGTCGCGGGCGTGGTGCTGGGGCTGCAACTGACCACC
Organism: Paracoccus haematequi; assembly: GCA_943370015.1. Classification (GTDB taxonomy): domain Bacteria; phylum Pseudomonadota; class Alphaproteobacteria; order Rhodobacterales; family Rhodobacteraceae; genus Paragemmobacter; species Paragemmobacter haematequi_A. The sequence goes on along the minus strand of CALRPK020000317.1, from coordinate 1,188 downwards.
CCCCGCGCCGTGCTGCGCGCCGCCGAACCCGTGCTGTCCATCGTCCCGCAAGACCGCCCACTGGTCATCCAGGCGCAAATCTCGCCGCTGCACATCGACGAGGTGCATGTCGGCCAAACCGTGCGTCTGGTCTTCCCCGCCTTCTCGGCCCGCACCACGCCCGAACTCTTCGGCACCGTCGCCCTCGTCTCTCCCGATGCCCTGACCCAAGAAAGCACCGGCCAGACCTACTACCGCGCCGAAATCGTGCTGGCCGACGGCGAAATGGACAAAATCGCCAACCAAACCCTCCTCCCAGGAATGCCCGTCGAAGCCTTCATCCAAACCGCAAACCGAACCCCACTCGCATACCTCATCAAGCCCTTCACTGACTACTTCGACAAAGCCTTCAGAGAAACGTGAGGGCGCGCAGAACCTGACCATAAACCGTCGTTCCCGGCCTTGCCGCGCCGGGGGCGGGCGGCTAGCCTTTCTTAAAATCGCAATCCCGAGAGGCCCCCATGTCCATCGAAGCCCGCCTTGCCGAACTCGGCGTGACCCTGCCCGACGCCCCCGCCCCGGCGGCGAATTACGTGCCCTTCGTGGTGGTCGGCAATCTGGTCCATATCTCAGGCCAGATCAGCCAGACGTCAGCGGGCCTGACCAAGGGCAAGCTGGGGGCCGACATGACGATAGAACAGGGGGCAGAGGCCGCAAAATCCTGCGCCATTTCCCTGCTTGCCCAACTGAAAAAAGCCTGCGGCGGTGATCTTTCCCGTCTTGTGCGTGCGGTCAAACTGGTGGGTTTCGTCAACTCCACCCCCGATTTCACCGATCAGCCCAAGGTGATCAACGGTGCGTCGGATTTCCTTGTCGCCGCCTTGGGTGATGCCGGGCGTCATGCGCGTTCCGCCGTCTCTGCCGCCTCTTTGCCTTTGGGCGTTGCCGTGGAAATCGAAGCCATCTTCGAGATCCGCTGATGCGCACCCCGCTGCTCGCCGCCTTTCTGACCACGCCCATCGCCCATCGCGCCTATCACGATGTGGCGGCGGGGCGGCCCGAAAACAGCCGTGCCGCCATCCGCGCCGCGATTGCGGCGGGCTACGGGATTGAGATTGACCTGCAACTGTCCAAGGACGGCGTGGCGATGGTGTTTCACGATGAAACGCTGGAACGCCTGACACCGCGAGACGGCCGGCTTTGTGACCT
>CALRPK020000316.1:0-3846 GCA_943370015.1 Paracoccus haematequi | reverse complement strand
CGCGCCATGACCGCGACCGCCGATCTGTCAGGCCGCACGCCCGCGCAGCTGATCGCGGTGTTCCTGCGCTGGCCCTTGGTCACCGCGCCCTTGGCCGAGGGTGAGACCGGCGCATCCCGCGCGGCGGTGCAGCGCAACCTCGACGTGCTGACCGAACGCGGGTTACTGCGAGAGGTCACAGGGCAAGGGCGCTACCGCGTCTGGACACTGGCGGGATAGCGCCTTGGCCGGGATTGTCAGGCGGGCAGGAAGCGTTCAAGGACCTCTGCCAGTTTGGCGGCGCTGAGCGGTTTGAGCAAGAAACCGTCCATCCCGGCAAGGGCGCACGCCTCGCGCACATCTTGCCGGTCGCTGCCGCTGACGCCGATGATCGGCGTATGCGCGCGGGTCGGCGGCAAGGCGCGGATGCGGCGGGTGGCTTCGATGCCGTCGATCCCCGGCATCTGGTGATCCATCAGGATCAGATCAAAACGCTCTTCCAGCACGGCTTGCAATGCCTCGGCCCCATTCGCGGCGGTGCGGACGGCCAAACCGTGCCGCTTGAGCCGGGCCTGCGCGAGATCGCGGTTCAAGCTGTCGTCATCGGCGACCAGCACCTTCAGACCGCTGGGGAAGAGGCGCGGCGGTGGCTGTGCGGGCCGGGTGGCATCCTGCGCGCCATCTTGCGGGCGGGCGGCAGGCAAAAGACTTGCGACCAGACGGCGCGGATGGATCGGCGTGCGGATTGTCTTGGCCGTTCGGTCCTTGGCCTGCGTGCGGTCGTCGCCAAGGGTGAAATGGTTCGCAAAACCGGCGGGATCGAACCACGTCATGTTCTGTTGTGCCACGGGATCGGAAATCACCACGGCGTCGCGGGGCAAAGGGCTTGGGGTCGGGCCAATGTCCCTGACGGTGAAACCCGCCCGTTCCAGCCACGTCCGAATGACCTTGCGCCGCCGGATCAGCGAGACGGCCAGCCAGACGACCTGCCCTTCGGGTGCCCTCCCGACGAAAGCGACCCGTTCATCGGTCACATGCGCCTGATAGGGCAGATCGAACCAGAAGCGGCTGCCTTGCCCGGCTTCGGAGGTAAAGCCGACATGCCCTTCCATCAGAACCGAAAGCTGCTGGCAGATCGCAAGGCCCAACCCGCTGCCGCCATAAAGCCGCGCGGTGGAAATGTCGGCCTGCGCGAAGCTTTGGAACAGGCGTATCTGTTGCTCTGGACGCAGACCGATGCCCGTATCTTCGACCGAAAAGCGCAGGAAGGTGTGACCGTCTCTGTCCACGCGGCACAGGGCCAGCGCGATTTCACCGGCTTGGGTGAATTTGGCGGCGTTGGTCAGGTAGTTCATCAGGATTTGCCGCAGCCGCAGCGGGTCTGCGCTGATGGTTGCGGGCAAATCGGGGGCGACATCAAAGACCAATTCCACTGGCTTGTCGCGCAGCGCGGGTTCGATCAGCTCGAACGTCGCATGGGCGAAATCAATCAGGTCGAAGGCGACGTTTTCAAGCTCCAGACGTCCCGCCTCGACCCGCGTCAGATCAAGGACATCATCCACGATAGAGGCAAGGTGCCGACCGGACTGCACGGCCTTGGCCAGAAACCCCGCCTGCTGCCGGTTCAGATGCCCCTCTGAGGCCAGTTCGACAAAGCCGATCATCGAATTCAGCGGCCCCCGTATCTCATGGCTCATGGTGGCCAGAAAATCCGTGCGCAGCTTTGCCATCTGGTCCGACCTGTCCTTGGCCTCTTGCAGGGCGGCAGAGGTGGCCTCAAGCTCTTCGGTGCGCACGGCGACGGCGCGTTCCAGCATGGTCTGGTATTCCCGCACCGTTTCTTCCGCCTTGCGCCGGGCGGTCACATCGGTCCAGACGCCAAAAACCTCACGCCCTGTCTCAGTCTCGAACAGGGTCAGGATGACGTTCAGCAGGATGGTCGTGCCATCTGCCTTGAGGTGAAGCCAATCGAAGCGGACGCTGCCCTTTGCGGTCAGGTCGGCCCTGATCAGCGCGGCCTTGTCGGCGGATCGGGCACCATCCGGCTGAACCTCTGGCGAGAGGTCGAGAATGTTCTTCCCCTCCAGCAAGGCGGGGGTCGCATAGCCAAGCAGGCGCGCGGCGGCGTCGTTGGCGGTCTTGTAAGCCCTTCCCCGGATCACCACGATGGGCAAACTTGCGGTGCCGAAAAGCACGTGAAAGCGTTGCTCGCTGCTGGCAAGCCGCTGCAAGGCGGTTCCCGTCTCGGCCGTGGCGCGCCGCGCGCGAAAGCCGAAGAAGACGGCCGCCCCGCCCATCCCGATACCAAGCGAGGCAAGGATGGCAAAGACGGTCTGCAAGGTCGCGGATTCCCCGGCAAGCATCAGGGGCAGATCATGGGCGGGAAGCGCCGCGCTGAAAAAGGCAAATTGATCGACCCGCGCCACCAAGCGCCAGCCAAAGGATGGCATGTCGTCGATGCGGCGCTGCGCGACCATGATGGTGAAATAGTCTTGGCCGTCTGACCATTCCATCAGCCGTGCCTGACCCGGCGAAAGCAGGCTCAGATCGCGGGGCATCGTCTGACCGGGCTTGGCCGTGGCATCGACAGAGACCCGTCCGCCCTGATCAACCAGCATCAGTTCCAGCCCCAGCGCAGAGGCGATGTCGCGCAAATAATCCTGCGCCCAACCAGCGTCGAGATGGACGCCAAAGACGCCGATCACCGCCCCGGCGCGGTTCGTCACGGGCAGCGCGAAATCCATCAGACGCATCGGCTGTTCGCCAGACGGGTCAAGGAACGTTTGCCCCGGCCCGTCATGGGCATCGCCCGCATATTGGCCCAGCAAGCCGGAGCGGAACCACGGGCGCGACGACACATCCGCGCCCACCAGCACCCCGTCAGAGGCGACGATGACATGGCCGGTCAGGTCTGCAAATCCGGCCCAGATCACGCGGCCCGGTGCCGCGACCAAGGCGTCGATGGTTTTCTGCCGATCCCCCGCCGGTGACTGATCCAACTGTTCCGCGGTCCATGCGGTCCGCCGCCAATCCTCGGAAAGCGTATTGGTAAAGGCGCGCTCTGCCCCATGTGCGCGAAAGGTCACGGCCCCTTTGAACACTTCGGCCCACAAAGCCTCGTCCCGGTCGACCAAGAGTTTCTGTCCCGCCACGATCAGGGCGAGACTGGCGCTGATCAGGGCAAAGGTCACCGAAGCGTTCCGCCACGCCCGCCAAGACAGTCTGGATTTCACCAAAGCCGACATGTCCTTGCAGAACTCCTTGTGAACGGGGCGCGATGGGATGATGCGGTGCCGCCGCGTCCTGTTCGTAACCCCCGTCCGTCGGTCTCGTGCCCGTCGGTCGCGAAATTTTGCTGACGGGGGAAACCGGCCCATGTCCACGGCGTGCGGAAGAAATGCCGCCCCTGACGCATGCGCCGATGCCAAAGGTTCACCGCGCAGGCGGGGGTGACAGGATGGGGTCAGTGGACAGAGCCCCATACGACGCCGGAACTGGCGCGTTCCCCTTGCGTCCGGTGTTTACGCCTTTTGCCCGCGCAGGGCCTGTGTCGCCGCAAGGTCCAGCCGTGCACCGTCGATGATGACGCCATAAGCCGCCTGTGCCGTTTCGACCGTCAACAGACCGTCCAGCACGTCATCCAGAACATCCTCCGGTGCCCGCGTCATCGGATCACCGTAACCGCCGCCGCAAGGGCCATAGGCCGTGAGGCGGTCCCCTTTTGTCAGATAGCGATAGGGGATCTTGGACGGCAGGCTTTCCGCGCTGCCATCGGCATGGCTGAGGATGATCTTCGCGGGCGATCCATCCGCGCCGCCCAGAAAGCCCCAAGGGCTGAAGCGCTGGCCATCGCCTTCGACCGAGACG
>CALRPK020000315.1:0-3850 GCA_943370015.1 Paracoccus haematequi | reverse complement strand
CGGCGGAATGTGTCGCTGTCTTCGACCATCAAGGGCGACAGGGTCTTTTCCGCAATCTCAGCCATATAGTCGGTGCGGGCATTCACCCCGCCATATTCGCCGCCAAAGCGGGTGGGGCGGCCCATTTGCCATGCAATCTCTGGCACGACGACATCTTTCATGTCGTTCAGCTTTGCGACACCCGCCTTGACCAGCGCGATCCGCTCGGCCAAGGGCCGCGCGGCCCATGGCTTTTGCGCGGAGTTGGCGGCGGCCACGGCGGCTTGGGCGGCGGGCAGCGAAAGCGGGGTGCGTTCGGCATAGACCGAACCATCCACCGGAGAAATCAGTTGTATAGGTTTCATCATGTCACCTGTTCGGCGCTTTGGCCGCGTGGGGTGGGGGGCCTGCGCCCCCCGAAAGTCTTAGGCGCGTTCCAGAAGGCGCTGAAGTTCAAAGTCGGTCACGACACGGTCGGTTTCCGAAATCTCCCACTGCGCGGCGTGGTGGTAATGCTCCACCACATCATCGCCAAAGGCCGCGCGCAGCATGACCGATCCGTTCAGCTTGGCCGCTGCATCGCGCAGGTTGGTCGGGATTTCACGGATGCCGGTGGCCGAGTACATGTCACCCTTCATTTCGGGTTCAAGGGCCATCTTGCCCTCAATGCCCGCCAGCCCTGCGGCCAGCAAAGCCGCACAGCAGAGATAGGGGTTCACGTCGCTGCCGGGAATGCGGCATTCCACCCGCACGGCCTTGGTATGGGCACCGCAAACGCGGAAGCCTGCGGTGCGGTTGTCCGCACTCCAGACCGCTTTCGTGGGCGCAAACATGCCGATGGTGAAGCGCTTGTAGCTGTTGACGTAAGGCGCGAGGAAGGCGGTGATTTCCTGCGCATGGGCGAGTTGCCCGGCAAGGAAGTGCTTCATCGTGTCGGACATGCCATGCGCGTCGTCATGGTCGTAGAAGGCAGGCTTGCCGTCCAAGGTCCAGAGCGACTGGTGCACATGCGACGATGACCCGGCGCGGCGGTGGTCGTATTTGGCCATGAAGGTCACGGATTTGCCCACGGCATGGGCCATTTCCTTGACGCCTTGTTTCACGATCACATGGTTGTCGGCGGTGTCCAGCGCGTCGGAGTAGCGGTAGTTCACCTCATGCTGGCCGGCGTCCGCCTCACCCTTGGTGTTCTCAATCGGGATGCCCGCGCCATAAAGCCCGTTGCGGACGGCGCGCATCAGGCTTTCTTCCTTGGTGGTCTGGAAAAGGTGGTAATCCTCATTGTAGCCCGAGATCGGTTTCAGCGCCGAAAGCCCGCCATCGCGCAGGTTCTCATAGGCGTTCTCGAAGATGTACAACTCGAGTTCCGTCGCCATCATGGCGTCAAAGCCCATGGCACGGGCGCGGGCGACCTGAGCCTTCAGGATCGCGCGGGGGCTGATCGCCACCTCTTCATGGGTGTGGTGGTCCAGCATATCGGCCAAGCACAGCGCGGTGCCCGGCAGCCATGGCAGCGGGCGCAGGGTGGCGAGGTCGGGCTTTAGGATATAGTCGCCGTAACCCTGTTCCCACCCGGCGGATTTGTAGCCGGGGACGGTGGTCATCTCCATATCCACGGCCAGCAGGTAGTTGCAGCAGTGGGTTTCCTTGTAGCCGCCATCGACGAAGAAGGCGGCGTGAAAGCGTTTGCCGACCAAGCGGCCCTGCATGTCGATCCCGGCGACCAGCACCGTGTCGATCTGGCCCTGCGCCACGGCTGCTTTCAGCGCGTCAAATGTCATATTTCCCGGCATGTTGTCTGCCTTTCCCTGTTATGAGGTCTGCCCGTCATGTTGCGGGCGTGAAGTGTGTTCCTTAGGCCCGGCGGATCACGCCGCCTGCCCGCCGCCGAATTCGGGGCGGCGCGGCCAGCAGGCGGGGCCCACAGGGGACTGTCCATCGCGTGGCATCGAGGGATCCTTTCGCGCCCGAAGAGGTCTTGATGATTTGATCATATTTGGAACGCGCCGCCGTGCAATGGGGGAGTTGGTCATGGCAAGGCCCCCACTGCGGCGGCGAGGATGGGGGCAAGGTGGTCGGCCATCGCCTGTTCCGCCTGCGCGGTGGCGATCAGGTCGTTGCGGATTTCCAGCATGGCATTGGGCAGGCCATAGGGCGTGGCATGCAGGCGCAGGGTGTGGGTGACGTCATCCTTGGCGGAATAGGGCTCGTTGAGGGCGGATTGCAGGTGCCCCGCGGCCTGCGCGCCGGACAGGATGGAGGTCGCCAGCGTCGGATCGGCGTCGTGGATGATGCCAAACTCCACCGCGCGGGGTTGGCCGAAATAGATGGGCGTGAAGCTGTGGATCGTGATGACCACGGGCCGCAGCCCCAGCGCCATGCGCTGCATCAACAGGGCGTGCAGGCCGTCGTGGAAGGGGAGGTAGACAGCCGCCGTCCGGCGCGCGCGCTCTGCCGGGGTGATGTTGGCATTGCCGGGAATGTCATGGATTTCGGACCGCGCGGGCATGGCACCGGGCATATCGGGCGCGCGGTTGCAGTCATAGACCAGACGGCTGACGGGGGCATGGATCAGCGCGGCGTCCAGCCGTTGCGCAAGGCCCCGCGCCAGACCCAAGGCACCGGGATCCCACGCGATATGGGCGCGGCGTTGATCCGCCGTCAGGCCCAGGTCGCCCCAAGCGGCGGGGATGTGATTGGAGGCATGTTCGCAGACCAGAACGATGCGGCCCGGGCTGTCCGCGCCTTCGATCACGGGGGCGAAGGGGCCATCCGTCATCGTCTGATCGCTGTCCCGCATTGCCGCGCCATCCCCCTGTTGCCCACTTCACGCTCACCCCGGTGCGGCGGCTCTGTCAATATCTATTCTGGTGGCGAAAGTCTGTTACAAAGTTTTCTGCGCAATGTTGGTTGTCATTTGCCCCATCCTTGCGCGAACTGTCCGAGAGCGAAACAGGGTTGTGACACAGGAGTGACGATGGAGACGGCGATCACCATCGAGGAACGCATGCGCGCCGCCTTGCCCGATCTGACGCGGGCAGAACGGCAGTTGGCGACGCATATCCTTGGGCATTATCCAGTGTCGGCGCTCGGCTCGATCACCGCGCTGGCCAAGGCGGCTGAGGTGTCGACACCCACCGTGGTGCGACTGGTGCAAAAGCTGGGCTACAAGGGCTATCCCGATTACCAGCAATCCTTGCGGGCCGAGGTGGAGCAGATGCTCGTCTCGCCTCTGGTCAAGCATGACCGTTGGGCGGGCGGGGTGCCCGATACGCATATCCTGAACCGCTTTGCCGATCAGGTGGTGACGAATTTGCAGGCCACCTTGGGGCAGATCGACCACGCCACCTTTGACGCGGCGGCGGAATTGCTGGCCGATCCGGGGCGGCATGTCTTTGCGATGGGGGGGCGGATCACCCATGCGATGGCCGATTATCTGGTGACGCTGATGAAGGCGGTGCGGCCTTCGGTGACGCTGCTGTCGGACCTGTCGAACGCTTGGCCGCCTGCGCTTTTGGATATGAAGCCGGGCGATGTGCTCTTGGTGTTCGACATCCGGCGGTATGAGAATTCGGTGCTGCAAGTGGCCGAGATGGCGCGCGAGCAGGGGGCAGAGATCATCCTGATCACCGACCGCTGGGTCAGCCCCGCCGCCCAGATGGCCCGCCATGTGCTGCCCTGCCATATCGAGGCCCCGTCGGCCTGGGATTCCACCGTGCCGCTGTTGGTGATCGTGGAAACGCTGCTGGCCTCCGTGCAGGCACGGACATGGACGGTGACCGAGGGTCGGTTGAAGCGGCTGGAGGAGCTTTACGCAAGGTCGCGGACGTTTCGGCGGGGGCGGTAGGGGGGCCTCGCCTTTTTTGAGGGA
>CALRPK020000314.1:0-3861 GCA_943370015.1 Paracoccus haematequi | reverse complement strand
GGTCATGGTCATCCCCGTTGCTGAGCGCAACCTAAGCACGGCAGGGCGCATAGGAAAGGGGGAAGCCGGTTGTGCCCACCCCTCCCGGCCCGCTTTGCCTGTTTGGCAGGCACCGCGCCCCGCCTTACGCCGTCATGGCCCGCGCGATGGCGGCCCCAAGGCGGGCATTGTTCAGCACCAGCGCGATGTTGGAGCTGAGCGACCGCCCCTCGGTCAGTTCAAAGATGCGTTGCAGCAGAAAGGGCGTCACGGCCTTGGCCGCGATACCCTGCGCCGCCGCCTCGGCCAGTGCCTGTTCGATCACCGGGGTGATCTCGGCGCGGGGGATTTCAGCCTCTGGCGGGATTGGGTTGGCCACCAGCTGCCCGCCGGGCAGACCCAGCACGCCGCGCAGGCGGTGGGCCTTTGCGATGGCCTCGGCGCTGTCCATGCGCAGCGGCGCGCGCAGACCCGAGGACCGCGACCAGAAGGCCGGGAAATCATCCTGACCATAGGCGATGACCGGCACACCGTGGGTTTCCAGAACCTCAAGCGTTTTGGGCAGATCGAGGATGGCCTTGGCCCCCGCGGCAATGACCGTCACCGGGGTGGCGGCGAGTTCCAAAAGATCGGCGCTGATGTCAAAACTGGTCTCCGCCCCGCGATGCACCCCGCCGATGCCGCCCGTGGCAAAGACCGCGATGCCCGCCAGATGGGCGCAGATCATGGTGGCTGCCACGGTCGTGGCCCCAGTCGCGCCGCTGGCAAGGCAGGCGGCGAGATCGGCGCGCGAGAGTTTCATCACGCCCTTGGCCTGACCCAAGGCGTCCAACTGATCCGCCGTCAGCCCGATATGGATGCGCCCGCCCATCACGGCGATGGTGGCGGGAACGGCGCCAGACTCGCGCACCGTGGCCTCCACCTGACGCGCGGTTTCGACGTTCTGCGGAAAGGGCATGCCATGGGTGATGATGGTCGATTCCAGCGCCACGAGGGCGCGGCCTTCGGCACGGGCGGCGGCGACTTCGGGCGAAAAGACCAAAAGCTCTGACAGGGTCACGATCCGATATCTCCTGAAACATAGGTGGCGGCGGCGTGCAGGGCGGCGTGCAGCGCGGCCTCGCGTCCTTGGCCCGCCCGTTCGGCCACGATATGGGCGGCCATGAAGGTATCCCCCGCCCCCGTCACCCGTGTCACCAACACTTGCGGCGGCTGTCCTGTGATGACGCCCGCGCCCTGCGTCGCCTCTGCCGCCATGCGGCCGCCATCGGTGACGAGAACGCGCCCTGCCCCACGGGCAAGCAAAGCCTCGGCGGCCTCTGGTGCAGAGGTGGCGTGGCTGCGGGCCAGAAGATTGGCCTCTTCAAGGTTGACGTAAAGCGTGGCGCGGGGATGGGTCAGCAAGGGCGCCAGACGTTCCGCCTTGCCGGGGCTGGCCGGGGCCACGCGCAGATCGGCGGCGGCAAAGAGCGGCGAGACGGCGATATCGGCCAAAAGCTGTGTCGTCAGATTGCCATCCAGCGCGATGGGGCCGGACCATGGCGCTGAGGCAGAGCCAAGCGCCCCATCGGCCAGCGGGCGCAGGATCTTGTCCCCCGCCGCCTCAAGCGAATGGGCATCGGCGATGGCGGCGATCAGGCCATTCGCGCCCTCTATCGCCATGTAGCGATCCGTCGGCAGATCGTCCGAACGGTAGGCATGATCCGTCACCAGCCCCATGCGGTGGCAGGCGGCGATCAACTCATCGCCTTCGGCATCACGGCCTATGGCGGTCAGGATGGCGGGACGCAGGCCAAAGCGGGCCAGCGTCATGGCGATGTTCATGGCGACCCCACCCGGCAGGCGGGTGATGCGTCCGGGCACGTCCGATCCCAGACGCATGGCGCTGGACGAACGGCCAATGATGTCCCACAAGATGGACCCGATACAGAGGATGTCTGGCGAATGGCTCATGCCCGCTACATCGCCCGCATTTGCGCCTGAGGCAAGGGAGACAGCATGATCCATCTGCGCCCCGCCACGCCCGAGGATGCGCCCCTGATGGTCGATCTGGTGGATTTGGCAGGCGATGGCCTGCCGATGGCAGCGTGGCGCGGTCTGCTGGCCGCTGATGGGCTGGATGCCGACGCCCGTGCCTTTGGCATCCGCCATGCCTTGCGCGACCGGGGTGGGTTTACCTGGAGCAATGCGGTGATCGCGGAATGGGACGGGGCGGCGGCGGGGATGCTGATGTGCTGGCCGCTGCCGCTGGAGCCGCGACCGTTGGAGGGTTTGCCCCCTTGGGTGCAGCCGATCCAAAGACTCGAGAACCTGGCGCGCGGGCGGCTCTTGATCAATGCCGTGGCGGTGCTGCCCGCCTATCGGCGCAAGGGCATCGGCTGGATGCTGGTGCAGACCGTGACCGACCGCGCCGCGCTGATCGTGGGCGATGGCAACACCCCGGCGCGGGCCTTGTATGAGCGTTTGGGTTTTGTCGAAGTGGCGCAAGAGGCGGCTGTTGGTGACCATCTCTGGACCCCGCCGCATCGGCATTGGTGCCTGATGGTGCGGGGCTGATCGGGCGGGCAAAGCCGCGACGGTGAACTTTCCCCGCCCCCGTGCATGGACCGACAGGGCAAAAGGGGGGCGCTCGCGCCCCCCTCGCGCGTGCCGCGCTCACCCCCCTGAGGATATTTTTCCAAAGGAGAAAGGGTCACTCCAAGCGGGCTGGGAAGCCTTCGGCACGCAGGTCGGTGCCGAGGGCGTCTTCCAGCAGTTTGACGATCTGCGTCGATTGCGCCTGCCCGCCATAGACCGCGCGGCCCTTGACGAAGGTTTGGTTCGTCAGACCCGCAAGGTCCAAGGGCACGCCGAATTCGCGCCCGAAGTTCATCGCAAAGCCGAGGTCTTTCAGCGCGAGGTCCATGCTGAAGGCGATGTCGTAGCTGCCGTTCAGGATCAACTGCCCTTCGGTTTCATGCACGAAACTGCTGCCGGAGGAGGCGGCAATCGCCTCCCATGCGGTTTTCAGGTCCAGACCGCCGCGCTTGGCCAGCATCAGTGCCTCGCCATCCGCGACCAGATGGATGAAGGCCAGCATGTTGGTGATGACCTTGATGATCGCCGCCGTGCCCAAGGGGCCCATGTGGAAAATGCGGTTGCCGATGGCCTGAAGTGCCGGTTTGTGCAGGTCGTACAAATCCTGCTCGCCGCCCACCAACACGGTGATCTCGCCCCGCGCCGCCAGATGGACGCCGCCCGTCACCGGCGCTTCCAGCATCCGCACCCCGCCTGAGCGTGCCAATCCCGCCAGCCGCAGCACGTCATCGCGGCCAAGGGTGGAGTTTTCGATCCATGTGGCACCGGGACGGAAGGATTCCATCATCGTTGCCAGCACCACCTCGGACACCGCAGGCGACGGCAGGCAGGTGAAGACGTGATCCGAGGCGGCGGCGACCTCAGCCGCACTGCCCACCACCTTCGCCCCCATCGCGGCATGGCGTTCGGCAAGGCTGGCGTCGCGGTCATAGACCGTCAGCTGATGGCCGGCGCGGATCAGGCTGGCGGCAAGGTGCCCGCCCAAGTTACCAAGGCCCACATATCCGTAGTTCATGTTGTCCCCCCTGTTCCGCTCAGCGGAAGTGGATGTTGTATTTCGCCCGGATCGCGGCGTCGATGTCGGCATCCACGCGGCAGCCCGCCTTGGACAGGATCGCGTTCTTGCGCGCAATCGCCGTGTCCAGAAGCAAAGGTTTGCCCGCCTCATTCCATTCCTTCGGGCTCATGCGGTTGCCGACCTTGGGGTAGATGTATTCGGTCTGCATCAGGCTGAGCGTTTGGTCAGACCCCAGATAGTGCCCCGGCCCGCCAAGGCAGACCTGCTTCATCGCCTCGATGGAGGTG
>CALRPK020000313.1:0-3869 GCA_943370015.1 Paracoccus haematequi | reverse complement strand
GTTGCGACCCAAAGCCAGATGTCGCCCAATGCACCGTCAATCCCGCCTGCCCAAAGATCAGCCCGACGCCAAGGGAGATCAGGATCGACGGGATCACCAGTGACGCGATGGTGACGTAAAACAGCACCCCCGCCCCGGCAAAGCGCTTGCGAAACGCCAGCCCCGCCATCACCGACACCACCACGGTCGTGACCATGACCATCAGCCCCAGCGCAAAGGACCGCCGGAACGCGCCCCAGATATCGCCCACCGCCTGTTGCTGGAACAGCTCGCGGAACCAGTTCAGCGACACGCCGCGCATCGGGAAGGTGAGGCCGCCACTTTCGCCCTGAAAGCTCAGGATCGCGATGGTCAGGGTCGGGCCATAGAGGAACAGCACAAACAGGCAGAAAAACGCGGTCAAGACCCAAAAGGAACGCGGGCGATGTTCCATCTTACAATTCCTTCCGGATGTTCACGAAACGCAGCAGGATCGCGATCATGATCAGCACGGTGCACAGTAGCACCACCGCCGTGGCCGAGGCCGAGGGGTATTGCAACAGCCCGATATCATTGGAAATCAACCGCCCCACATTGGCGCTTTGGCTGCCCGACATGAACCGCACCGTGATGAAATCGCCCATCACCAGCGTCAGCACGAAGATGGTGCCGATCATGATGCCGGGCTTGGTCAGGGGCAGGATCACATGGACCAGCGTCTGGAACCCGGAGGCACCGCCATCCCGCGCAGCCTCAAGCAAGTTACGATCAATCCGCATCATGGTGTTGAAGATCGGCACCACCATGAACAGCGTGTAAAGATGCACAAAGGCGAGGATGACCGAGAAGTCGGAGTATAAAAGCCACTCCACCGGTTCATCGATCAGGCCCCAGTCCAGCAGCGTCTGATTGGCCAGCCCGTTGCGCCCCAAAAACGGAATCCATGAGATCATGCGGATGATGTTTGAGGTCCAGAAGGGGATCGTGCAGAGCAAAAACAGGGCGATCTGGACGTTCTGGCTGCGGATGTGAAAGGCCAGATAATAGGCCACGGTAAAACCGATGCTCAGCGTCAGTGCCCATGTGATGACGGCATAGCGAAAGGTCGCGGCAAAGACCTTCCATGTGACGGCAGAGCCAAAGAGGAATTCGTAATTCTCAAAGCTGAAGGCCGGGACGATGGCGAATTCGGTCGTCTGCCAGAAGCTGACCACGACGATGGTGATGATCGGCAGCACCAGAAACCCGGCCAGCACCACCACAAGGGGCGATGCCAACAACCAGCCTGTCACTGTCGCGCGCGAGACCCCGTTCACGGCCCACCCCTCCCAAAAGCCTTAAGGGGCGGGGGGCTGTGACGCCCCCCGCCCTGTCTTGCTCACCGCCTCAGGCGGCGATGAATTCGTTCCACTTGCGGACCATGTACTGGTTTTCGTCCATGACAGCGTTCCAGCAGGCCACATGGCCCATGCGGTCATAGAAGGACCCGCCGTCGCGCAGGTCGCCTGCCCCGGCCAGCTTGTCGCCAGTCGGACTGGTGATATCGCCGGTGGCGGCTTTGCCTTCGAACCAGTAGCCCCATTCGTCGGCGGACATGAATTCCTTCGACGTTTCCGGCACGGCGGAATAGTAGCCCTGACGCATCAGATAGCCGCCAACCCAGCCCGACAGATACCAGTTGATGTATTCATAGGCTGCATCCAGCGCCATGCCCGACAGGTTCGCCGACAGGCCGATGCCACCGCCCCAGCTGCGATAGCCCTCTTTCAGCGGCTGGTAGACGCAAGGAATGCCGCGCGATTTCACGGCGGTGATCGCGGGCGACCACATCGACTGGATCACCACCTCGCCCGAGGCCATCAGGTTCACGGATTCGTCGAAGGTTTTCCAGAAGGCGCGGAACTGGCCGTTCTTTTTGGCTTCGGTGAAGATTCCGATGGTCTTGTCGATCTCTTCCTTGGTCATGTTGCCTTTGTCGGCGTATTGGATTTCTCCCATCGCCTCGCAGACCATAGCCATATCCATTATCCCGATGGACGAGATGTCGAGGATCGACGCCTTGCCCTTGAACTCGGGGTTCAAAAGCTCGGTCCAGCTGGAAATCGGGCGGCCGATCAGGTCGGGGCGGATGCCCAAGGTGTCAGCGTTGTAGATGGTCGGGATCAACGTCATCCAGCCGGTTTCGCTGGCCGAGAAGGTGGTGGAACCCGGGCCTTCGACAAAGCCCACCGAATGCGGCGCGGTGCCTTGGGCGATCACGCTTTCAGGGGTCAGTTTGCCGGATTTGAAGATGCCGACGATCTTGTCGTAGTTCTTGATCTTCGAGGTATCCATCGCCTGCAAGTTGCCGGTCGGCCAGACCTTCTTGCAGATCCAGTATTCGATATCGGCGATGTCAAAGCTGTCGGGCTGGGTCGCGGCGCGCTGGGTCACGGCGTCGGAATCGAGTGCCGTCATTTCCAGCGTGAAGCCGAGGTCCTCTTTCACCTTGACGGCAACGTCATTCAGGTTCGACACGCCCGTGCCGAACTGGCGCAGGGTGATGTCCTTGATTTCCTGCGCCCAGATCATCGGCGCGGGCAGGGCCGAAGCGGCCAGTGCGGCAGCGCCACCTTTCAGAAGGGCGCGGCGGGAGTATCTCATTTTCGCCATGTCTGTTCCCTCTCGTGTTGGATGGTGGTCAGGCTTGAAGGCGGTGCAGCCGCCCTTCGTCCCAGCTCAGGCGCACCTGCGCGCCGGGGGGTATTTCGTTGGCGTAAAAGGCAGCGTCGGACATCAGCGCCACCAAGGCCTCGCCGCCTTCGGTCACGGTGCTGACGGAGACGCGGTCGCCTTGGTATTCGACGGCCTGCACGGTGGCGGGCAGGCCGCTGTCACTGATGCGGACGGCGTCTTGGCGCACCGCATGGCGCGCGCCGTCCAGCGTGATGACATTATGGCCGCCCATGAAGCGGGCGACGAATTCGGTGCGCGGGGCGTTGAACACGGTGCGCGCAGGGCCAGCCTGTTCGATGACGGCGTTGTTCATCACCACCACCTCATCGGCCAAGGCGAGTGCTTCGTCCTGCCCATGGGTCACATGGATGAAGGTGATGCCCAATTCGCGCTGAATACGCTTCAACTCCGCCCGCATGCGGATGCGTAGAAACGGGTCCAGCGCGGACAGGGGTTCGTCCAGCAAGAGCACCTCAGGGTCCGCGATCAGCGCCCGCGCCAAGGCGACGCGCTGCTGCTGGCCCCCCGAAAGCTGCGCGGGCAGGCGGTCGGCCAAAGCCACCATATCCACCAACTCCAGCATCTCCATCGCGCGGGCGTGGCGGGCGGGTTTGGCCATCCCCTTCATCCGCAGCGAAAAGGCGACGTTGTCCTTGACCGACAGATGCGGGAACAGCGCGTAATTCTGAAACATCATCGCGGTACCGCGCCGGGCGGGCGGCAGTTTGGAAATGTCGCGCCCCGCCAGCAGGATCGCCCCGTCTGACACGCTTTCATGCCCGGCGATCATCCGCAGCGTCGAAGATTTGCCGCAGCCTGACGGGCCAAGCAGGCAGACATAGCTGCCCGGGGCGAAGATATGGCTCACGTCACGGACCGCGACCGTTTCGCCGTAGCGCTTGGTCAGATGGACGAGTTCCAGATCGTTCGCGGTTCGCATCGCTTGTTTTCCCCTGTCGTTGGGAAAACCTGTGTCTGCGACATGGGGAATCGGAACTGAAAACCGGCACGCCAAAGGCCGGATTCTTACGATGCCACATTTATTTGCGCTGTTCGCAATTGCGTGCCCAATTTCATGCACAAGATTGTATACAATGACGTGTGCACAACCTGCTCTTGCCACTGTCGCGGTGCATGTCCACGTTGAACAGGCAAGGAGACGACATGGACCCCAT
>CALRPK020000312.1:0-3869 GCA_943370015.1 Paracoccus haematequi | reverse complement strand
GACACTGAAAGACGCTGCCACCGCCGTGCGCGACCGGGCCTATGCCCCCTATTCCCGCTTCAAGGTGGGTGCGGCGCTGCGTTCCACTTCCGGGAACCTGCATGTCGGCTGCAACGTCGAAAACGTGGCCTATCCCGAAGGCACCTGTGCTGAGGCGGGCGCAATTGCCGCCATGATCGCGGCAGGTGACAACCGGATTGCAGAGATCGCCGTGATCGCCGACAGCCCCGAACCGGTCCCACCCTGCGGCGGCTGCCGCCAGAAGATCGCCGAATTCGCCGCCCCCGACGTGCGCGTCACGCTCTACACCACCGACGGCAAGGAACTCGTCACCACCGTCCGCGATATGCTGCCGGGCGTGTTCACTGCCGCCCATATGGATCGCGCCTGAATGGCTGACGCCCGCGCCATCATCGCCCGCATCCGCGACGGCGCGACGGTTCCCCCCGATGACCTGCGCTGGTTCGCCCAAGGTCTGGCCAGTGGGGCCGTCACCGACGCGCAGGCCGGGGCATTCGCCATGGCCGTGCTGCTGAAAGGGCTGGGCGAGGTGGGCCGCGTCGCCCTGACCCGCGCCATGCGGGATTCGGGGCGCGTGCTGCACTGGGATTTGAACGGTCCGGTGATCGACAAGCATTCCACCGGCGGCATTGGCGATTGTGTCTCACTGCTCCTCGCCCCCGCTTTGGCGGCGTGCGGGGCCTATGTTCCGATGATCTCGGGCCGGGGTCTGGGCCATACCGGCGGCACGCTGGACAAGCTGGAATCGATCCCCGGTTTCCGCACTGGCCTCAGCGAAGACCAACTCCGCCGCCAGATCAACGACACCCGCTGCGCCATTGTTGCCGCCAGCGCCGAGATCGCCCCCGCCGACCGCCGCCTTTATGCCATCCGCGACGTCACCTCGACGGTTGAATCCATCGACCTGATCACCGCCTCGATCCTGTCCAAGAAGCTGGCAGCAGGGCTTGAGGCGTTGGTTCTGGACGTCAAATGCGGATCGGGTGCCTTCATGGCGACCGAGGAACAGGCCGAGGCTTTGGCACGCGCCCTTGTGTCCACCGCGCAAGGGGCGGGCTGCATGACCTCCGCGCTGATCACCGACATGTCCCAACCGCTGGCCACCGCCGCAGGCAATGCGCTTGAGGTGATCGAGGTGATGGAAACCCTGACTGGCACCTCGATCAATGAGGCGCTTTGGGATGTCACCGTCGCCTTGGGCGGTGAGGCTTTGGCCTTGGGCGGTCTGGTGCGGGACGCCGAAGAAGGCGAGGCGCGGATTGACCGGGCGCTGGAATCCGGCCAAGCCGCCGAATTCTTTGGCCGCATGGTCGCCGCCCAAGGGGGGCCTGCCGATTTCGTGGACCGTTGGCCGGATCGCCTGCCCTCTGCCCCCGTGGTGGCTGAGGTGTTGTCGGATTCCGACGGTTTCGTTGTCGGCATCGATGGCCGGGCTTTGGGTGAGGCCGTCGTGCATCTAGGCGGCGGCCGTTTGCGAGAGGGCGACAAGATCAACCCCTCTGTCGGTCTGGCCGAACTTGCCGGGATCGGGGACAGTGTCGGGCGCGGCGTGCCCTTGGCGCTGATTCACGCCGCGACAGAGGCCGAGGCTGAAACCGCCGCCCGCGCCGTGGGCCGCGCCTATCGCATCGGCACCTCTGCCCCCGATGAATTGCCTTTGGTATTGAAGAAGATCACATGACCCGTGCCTTTCTGATCGTAATGGATTCCGTTGGCTGCGGCGGCGCACCCGATGCCGCCGATTTTGGCGATGCCGGATCCAATACCCTTGGCCATATCGCCGCCGAATGTGCCGCAGGTCGCGCGGATATTGGCCGCGCTGGCCCTTTGCGCCTGCCAAATCTGGACGCGTTGGGCTTGGGCGCGGCCATCCGTCTGGCCTCGGGTGCGCCCACACCGGGGTTGGAGGCCACGCCTTCAGGTCGTTGGGGGGCCGCGACCGAAATCTCACGCGGCAAGGACACGCCGTCGGGGCATTGGGAACTCGCCGGGGTGCCCGTGCCGTGGGAGTGGTATTATTTCCCCGACACCAACCCCGCCTTTCCGCCGGATTTGGTGGCTGAGGTCTGCCGTATCGCCGGGGTGGACGGTATCCTTGGCAATTGCCACGCCTCTGGGACGGAGATCATCGACCGTCTGGGGGCCGAACACGTCCGCACCGGCTGTCCGATTTGCTATACCTCGGCGGACTCGGTCTTTCAGATTGCCGCGCATGAGGGGGTCTTTGGCCTCGACCGTCTGATCCACCTGTGCCAGACGCTCGCGCCGACTCTGCACGCCATGAAAGTGGGCCGCGCTATCGCCCGGCCTTTTGTCGGCAGCGAAGGCGCGTTCCAGCGCACCGGCAACCGTCGCGACTTTGCCATCGCGCCGCCAGCCCCCACGCTGCTGGATTGGGCGGCAGAGGCAGGCCGCGCCACCCATGCCATCGGCAAGATCGGCGATATTTTCTCGCATCGTGGGATTGGCAAGCTGTGGAAGGCCAAGGATGACGCTGGGCTTTCCGAACATCTGATGATGCTTGCCGATACTGCGGAGCCCGGTTCCTTGACCTTTGCCAACTTTGTCGAGTTTGATACCAACTTTGGCCATCGCCGCGATGTGGCGGGCTATGCGCGGCAGTTGGAATGGTTCGACGGGCGGGTGGGGGATTTTCTGTCCCGCCTGCGCCCCGGCGATCTGGCCATCTTCACCGCCGATCACGGCAATGATCCGACCTACAAAGGCACCGAGCACACCCGCGAACGCGTGCCGGTTCTTTGTGCCGGGGTGGGTGCGGGGACCATCGGCCTGCGCGGATTTATCGACGTCGCGGCCTCCGTCGCGGCACATCTGGGCCTGCCTGAGCGCGGCCAAGGGGAGAGCTTTCTGTGACTGTCACCGACCTGCCGAAAGTCGAACTGCACCTGCATCTGGAAGGTGCCGCCCCGCCCGCCTTTATCCGGGGGCTGGCCAAGGAAAAGAAGATCGACATCGGCGGTATCTTCGATGAGCGTGGCAATTACAGCTACACCGATTTCTGGCACTTCCTGAAGGTGTATGAGGCCGCAACCTCGGTCCTGACCAAGCCCGAGGATTACCACCGCCTGACCCTTGCCGTGCTGGAGGAATCCGCCAAATCCGGCGTGGTTTATTCCGAAACCTTCCTTTCCCCCGATTTCTGCGGCGGGCGCGACATTGGCGCTTGGCGTGAATATCTGGCCGCTATGCGCGAAGCGGCGGATCAGGCCGAGCGTCAGATGGGCATCACCCTGCGCGGCATCATCACCTGCATCCGCCATTTTGGCCCCGACAAGGCCCGCGAAACCGCCCGCTGTGCGGCGGATACCGCAGGCGATTGGATCGTAGGCTTTGGCATTGCCGGGGATGAAAAGATCGGCAAACCCAAAGACTTCCGCTGGTCATTCGATTGCGCGCGCGAGGCCGGATTGCGCCTGACCGCCCATGCCGGGGAATGGGGCGGGCCGGACTCCGTCCGCGACGCCATCCGCGATCTGGAGGTGGAACGTATCGGCCATGGCGTCCGCGCCATCGAGGATTTGTCGCTGGTCGATGAGATCGCCGAAAAGGGCATCGTGCTGGAGGTTTGCCCCGGTTCCAATATTGCACTGGGCATTTATCCGGGATGGCGCAAGCATCCGATTGCCGAATTGCATCGGCGCGGGGTCAAGGTGACGATCTCGACCGACGATCCGCCGTTTTTCCACACCACGATGGCGCGGGAATACGATCTGCTCAATCAGGCCTTCGATTGGGATGACGGGATGTTCCGCGATATCGCGCGCGCCTCGCTTGACGCGGCCTTCTGTGACGCCGATACGAAGGCAAGGATCGCCAAGACACTCTAG
>CALRPK020000311.1:0-3874 GCA_943370015.1 Paracoccus haematequi | reverse complement strand
AGAAATCCTCATACTGCCGGATGCGGCGGGTGCGGGCCTCTTGGGCTTCCCCTTTCGGCGCGATGCAATAGATCGTCACCTCGGTCTGATCGACGCTGATGGGACGGAACACGCGCAACTGGCTTGAGAACTGGTCCATCAGGAACAGGTTGGGATAAAGGCACAGGTTCCGGAGATAGCCGATCATCCAGTCGGCTTTGGCCTCACCATATTTGGCCACCAACTCATCCCGGCGCGGGGCGAGGGGGCGGTTGGTCGGGTCGGCCCATTTCGTCCAGAGCACCAGATGGCCGTTGTCGAAGCTGTAGAACCCGCCCTTTTGCTTGTTCCACTTGGACGCATCGACCGATTTGATCTCGTCTTTGCCCTCATCCGCGCGGTGGCTGGTGGTGGCGACGTAATTCCAGTGGACGGCGGACACATGGTAGCCATCCGCGCCGTTTTCGGCCTGAAGTTTCCAGTTGCCCTGATAGGTATAGGTTGACGATCCGCGCAGCACCTCAAGCCCTTGGTCTGACTGGTCGGCCACCATGTCAATCATCACCTTGGACTCGCCCAGATAGTCCGACAGCGGCTGCACATCGGCATTGAGCGAGCCGAAGAGGAACCCGCGATAGGATTCAAATCGCGCCACACGGCGCAGATCGTGGCTGCCGTGCTTGTTGAACTGTTCGGGATAGCCCGCGCCTTCAGGGTCTTTCACCTTCAGCAGTTTGCCGGTGTTGCCAAAGGTCCAGCCGTGGAATGGGCAGGTGAAGGTGGCCTTGTTCTGCCGCTTGTGACGGCACAGCATCGCGCCCCGATGCGAACAGGCGTTGATCATCGCATGCAGGATGCCTTGCTTGTCACGGGTGATCATGATCGGCTGACGACCGATGTGGGTGGTGAACACGTCGTTGGGGTTCGGGATCTGGGATTCATGTGCCAGATAGATCCAGTTGCCCTCCCAGATGTGCTTCATCTCTAGCTCAAACAACTCGGGGTCGGTGAACATGTCGCGGCGGGCGCGGAAGATACCCTCGGCGGGGTTATCCTGCACGATGCCGTCAAGGCGGCGGCTGATCTCGTCGAGACCTGCTTCGGTAAACATGGCTCTCTCCCTTCCATGATGCCCGGTGCGGGCATGTGTCCTCTGGTCCCGGAAAGCGGTGCTTTCCGGGTCAATTCCGCCCCCGATGGGGTTTTTCACGCGCCCGCGATGGCGTTTACCATGACCGTGCGGTCGCGGCGGTAGAAGTTCACCTTGTCATCGTCGAGGCTTACGCCAATGCCCGGCCCGGTTGGGACGGTCACCGAAAAATCCTTGTATTCCAGCGGTTCGGCCAGAATTTCGTCCTTCAGAAGCAAAGGTCCAAACATCTCGGTTCCGAAATGCCATTCCGGCACGGTGGCGAAAAGCTGGATGGCGGCTGCGGTGCCAAGACCGCTTTCCAGCATGGTGCCGCCATAAAGGTCGATCCCAGCTGCCCGCGCGATGGCGATCACGTCACTGGCCGGTTTCAACCCACCCGACTGGCAGACCTTGACGGCAAAGACGTCGGCAGAGCGATTGGCGGCGACGCGCATGGCATCGGCGGGGCCTTGCAGCACCTCATCGGCCATGATGGCGATTTCATAGCCATCGGTCAGGGTCTTCAGCGCGGCGAGCTTGTCGCGTGCCACGGGCTGTTCGATCAGGATGCAGCCGATTTCCTGCAAGCCGCGCGCACCATAGCGGGCGTCAGTAAGACTCCACGCCTGATTGACGTCCACGCGGATCGTGCCACGGTCGCCGACTGCCTTGGCAATGGCGGCGACATGGGCGATGTCCTGCTTCACGCTGCGCTTGCCGATCTTCAGCTTGAAATCGCGGTGACGGCGCAGGTCGAGCATTTGCTCCGCCTCGTCGATGTCGGTCCGGCTGTTGCCGCTCGCCAGCGTCCAAGCGACCGGCAGTCGCTCATGCACGCGCCCGCCGAACAATTGCGCCACCGACAGCCCGGAGCGACGGCCCAGACCATCCCAAAGCGCGCATTCCACGGCGGCGCGGGCGATAGGATTGCCCTTGACCGCCTTTTCCATATGGGCGCTGGCCGCCGCGATGGCATCGGCATCCATGCCCTTCAGCGCCGGGGCGATATAGGTGTCGATGGCCAGCTTGACGCTTTCCACGCTTTCAGGACCGTAAGACAGCCCCCCGATTGAGGCGCCTTCGCCCAGACCTTCGGACCCGTCGGAAAAGCGGATGCGGACCAGCACGACCGACTGGGTCAACATCGTGGTCATCGACAGGACATGGCCCCTGACGGTGGGAACGTCGATGATGATGGCGTCGATACGGTCGATCTTGGTCACGGCATTTGCCTTTTCTTCGGGTCTTTCAATGATCCGAAGATGGCATTTGCCCCCGGCACCGGTCCAATACCGAAGTGGTCTGGTGCGATACCCACAGGTGGGCTCTGCTCCCGTTCCATGCGCCGCTGCTGCCGCAAATGCGGCAGAGCGAGGCGGGAAAGGAACAGGATGGTTCGGCATGGACGCTGCTTTTCGTTGCGCAGAAATATAATCTCACTTAACAACTATTGCACACAGATACCATCCCGCGCAAGATGGCTGCACAAGCACAAGGGCTGCCACACACGCCCGAGGATGGACCAGATGACCAACACCAGTTTTCCCAGCAAACGCTTGACATACCTACTGGAAATCATTGCCGACGAGGCTATTGCGGGGAATGACGCGATCTTCTTGCAAGAACTTGGTTATTCGATCCGCGAGATCCGGGTGTTGCGGATCGTCGATGACACGCCGGGAATCACCTTTGTCGATGTGTGGGAAAAGAGCGGGCTGGAACGCAGCCTGACCTCCCGCATTCTGCAAAAGCTGCTGGGTGACGGCCTGCTTGCGCGCACATCCTCAGGCACCGATGCGCGCAAATACCATCTTTCCACCACGGCGTTGGGCCAGGACTTGCGTCAGCGCGGGAGGGGGCTTTCTGACGAACTGGAGGCGCTGCTTCTTGCCCCCTTTCCGCCAGACGACCGCGCGCGGCTATTTCAACAGATCGAACGGCTTGGGCTTTGGGTCAGGTCCGAAGACTACAAGCGCGCGCTGCAAAACTATTCCATGAAGGGCTGACTGCGGCCGTTAACTTCACCCTTGTCAAAACGCATCGAAGTTTGACCCCCTTCGGCGCCGAAGCTCGACCCCATCACGTCCGACAATCTCGCTTGTATTTCAGGGCGTTGATTGCCAGAGGCGGGGGGCATCGTTTGCCGCCGATGCCGGGGTGTAAACCAGCTATGAAACACAGTCGAGCGGGAGTTGCTAGACCGTCCTTCTTGCCTCCTTGTCGTGATCTCATTCCAAGGTGACGTTGCGCTGCGGGATCGTCTCCGGTCCGCTGTCACCGTTAACCTGGGGGTGAATGGGCGGCGGGCCGCGGTTGTGCATGCCGCCTCTCGGGCGGCAGCGGCGCGCGTGCCACGATGCAGACCGCAGCAATCATCAGGACCGCACCGATCACCACGCCGGGGCCTGGCCGCTCACCCAGCAGCAGGATGCCGCCCGCCGCCCCGAAGAGGCTCTCGGCCGCGATCAGGATGGTCGCGGTGGAGGCGGAGACCCGTTCCTGGGCCGAGACCGTCAGAAGGAAAGCCAAGGCGGTCGAGAAAATGCCCAGATAAAGCACCTCGGGAAGGGCTTCGCGCAGGTCGGCCAGATCGGGGGTCTGGCCCATCAGGGCCGGGGGCAGCATCACCGCTGCCGTGACCACGCAATGGACCAAGGTCGTAGAGATGGGTCGACCGTGGCGCTTGGCATGACGGCCAAGCGCCAAGGACCAACAGGCATAGCCCAGGGCCGACAAGAGGCAAAGGATATCACCCCGGCTGAC
>CALRPK020000310.1:0-3880 GCA_943370015.1 Paracoccus haematequi | reverse complement strand
TGACGCATGGCGCGATCTATCGACAGTTCGAGTCGAAGGAGGCGTTGGCCGCTGCCGCGATCACGGCGGATTTTGACAAGATCCTTGGGGTGATGGCGCAGATCGACAGCGCAGGTGGCAGCTTGGGCGATTACTTCCGCGCCTATCTGGCCGCCGATCATCGTGACTACTTCGTTTGGGGCTGCCCCGTGGCTCCGTTGGCCGCAGAGATGGGCCGCGCGGCAGGACCGGTCCAAGCGGCCTTTGCCGCAGGTCTGCACCGCAACCTTGACGCAATCGCCCGACTGTCGCATATCGCGGATCCGGTGGCGGCGCAGGGCTATGCGGTGTCGGTGCTTGCCACCCTGTCGGGTGCGATGGCGATGGCGCGGGCGGCGCGGATGTGTGATCCGCAAATGTCGGACAGTATTCTGGCGGCGGCGCTGCAGGCCTTGCTGACTGATCCGCGCCTGCCTGCAAACCCGCCCGGCTGAGCGGACTTGCAACAGCCTGCATCACCTTGTAAAGCCGGTCGCGCGGGTGGTTAGCTCAGTTGGTAGAGCGTCTCGTTTACACCGAGAATGTCGGGGGTTCGAGTCCCTCACCACCCACCACTTCCCCCTTTCCTTTGCCCGGGCTTTGCGCTGAAACTGCGCGGCGAAGGATATAAGATGACCCAAACTCCCGCCGATGCGCCGCTGGGTGCCCTGCTGACCGTCGCCCCGCCCGTGCTGTCGCCCGAGGAGGTCGCCCGCCATCTGTCCCGCCACTGGGGCATGGTGGGGGCGTTGGACCCGCTGACTTCAGAGCGAGACCTGAACTTTCGCCTGACCACGGACCGGGGCCGCTTTGTGGTCAAGATCGCCAACAGTGCCGAACCTGTGGAACAGACCCGCTTTCAAAACCGCGCCTTGCGCCATATCGCAAGCCGTGATCCGGCGCTGCCCGTGCCGCATGTGGTGGCAACGCTTGGCGGGGCGGATGATGTCGTCTTGCCTTCGGGCCATCTGATGCGGGTGATCTCATGGCTGGATGGCACGCCGTTGCACGCCGCGCCGCGCAGTGCGGTGCAGGCGCGGGCTTTGGCGGTGGGTCTGGCGCGGTTGGGGCTGGCCTTGCAGGGGTTCGACGATCCTGCGGCGAGCCACGTGCTGCAATGGGACATCCGCCACGCCGCCCATCTGCGCCGCCTGCTGCCTTGCATCCCCGATGACGGGTTGCGGGCGCTGTGTGCGGGCGTGTTGGACCGGTTCGACAGCATCGCGCCGCAGTTTCCCGACTGGCGCTGGCAGGTGGTCCATAACGATCTGAACCCGCATAACGTGCTGGTGGGGGATGATCCCGATACGCTCGCCGGGATCATCGACTTCGGCGATATGGTCCGCACGCCGCTGGTCTGTGATCTGGCGGTGGCCTGCTCCTATCAGGTGGCGTCGCAGGTGGGGGGTGATCCTTTGGCGCGCTTTGTCACCTTTGCCGCCGCCTATCATGAAGTCCTGCCGCTGACCGTGGCTGAACGGGCCGCACTGTTTGACCTGACCGCCGCACGAATGGTGACCACGGTTGCGATTGCCTCGTGGCGCGCGGCGCGGCACCCGGAGAACGCGCCCTATATCCTGCGCAACTTCCCCTCGGCCCAAGCGGGCCTGACCGCCTTTGCCACGCTGGACCGGGAACAGGTTCAGGCCGCGCTGAAAGACGCCCTGCCGTTGGAGGCATCATGACCCGTATCGACCCCATGCCCAACGCCTATCGCCCCGGTGCGGGTAACCTCTCGCCCGAGGCTGAGGCGATGGTGGCCCGCCGGCAGGCGCTGCTGGGGCCGGCCTATCGGCTGTTTTATGAAACGCCGCTGCATCTGGTCCGGGGGCAGGGGGTTTGGCTTTATGATGCCGATGGGAAGGCCTATCTCGACACCTATAACAACGTGGCCTCCGTCGGGCATTGCCACCCGCATGTGATCGCGGCCACAGCGCGGCAGGCGGCGGAACTGGCGACACACACGCGCTATCTGCATGACGGGGTGCTGGATTATGCCGAGCGGTTGCTGAAGCATTTCCCGCCGGAACTTTGCCACCTGATGTTCACATGCACGGGGTCTGAGGCGAATGATCTGGCCCTTCGTCTGGCCCGTGCGGCGACGGGCGGGAGGGGTGTGATCGTGACGGAAAACGCCTATCACGGGGTGACGGCTGCGGTGGCGGAGTTTTCGCCCTCGCTCGGCGCTGGGGTGGCCTTGGGCGCGCATGTGCGCACCGTGCCTGCACCCGATGCGGCATTGGGCGACCCGGCGGCGCGGTTTACGGCGGATGTTCAGGCGGCGATTGACGACCTGATCCGGCACGGCATCAAGCCTGCGGTGCTGATCGTGGACACGATCTTTTCCTCGGATGGCGTGCATGCTGATCCCAAGGGCTTCCTGCAAGGGGCCGTCGCGGCGATCCATGCGGCGGGGGGATTGTTCATCGCGGATGAGGTGCAACCCGGTTTTGGCCGCACCGGCGATGCCATGTGGGGCTTTCAGCGCCATGGCGTGCTGCCGGATATGGTGAGCCTCGGGAAACCGATGGGCAATGGCTATCCCGTCGCTGGTCTGGTGATCCGGCCTGAGGTAGTGGCAGAGTTCGGTGCAAAGGCGCGCTATTTCAATACCTTCGGCGGCAATGCTGTGGCGGCGGCAACAGCGCTGGCGGTGCTGGAGGTAGTGGAGGGAGAGCTGTTGCAAGCCAATGCCGCCAAGGTGGGCGCGCTCTTCCGGCAAGGCTTGGACGATCTGGCCAGCCGCCATGCCGCGCTTGGGACGACCCGCAGCGCGGGGTTGTTTCTGGGCACTGATATCGTCGATGCGGATGGAAGGCCCGATGGCGCAAGGGCGGGGCGCATCGTCAACGATCTGCGCGCGGCGGGGGTGTTGATTTCCGCCACCGGCAAGCGCGGGCATGTGCTGAAGATCCGCCCGCCCTTGGTGTTTTCGGCCGAGAATGTGGAATACTTCCTCGACCGGTTGGACACTGTGCTGGGCGCGCAGTAAGGGCGCAAATTTCTTCGAAGGATTTTGGTCCCGAACCCCCCGCCCGTGCGCCCTTGCACAGGATCGGCGCGCGCTGGCGGCATGACAGCGGCCCCCGTCGTGCCTATCTTGGCATGCAGCACAGGAGGCTGCCATGAGCTGGAACCCCGCCCTCGATCCCTCGATCCCCATCGGCGATGCCGTCGATTCCATCGCCACGGTGATCGTGCCGCGCGCGCGTGATCTGGGCGGGTTTGAGGTGCGCCGTGCCTTGCCTGCGCCCGAGCGGCAGATGGTCGGGCCCTTCATCTTTTTCGACCAGATGGGACCGGCGGAATTCTTGACCGGGCAAGGCATCGACGTGCGCCCGCACCCGCATATTGGCCTTGCCACCGTGACCTATCTGCTGCGCGGCAAGATGCACCACCGCGACAGTCTGGGGACCGATCAGTGGATTGAGCCCGGCGCGATGAATCTGATGCTGGCAGGCCATGGCATCACCCATTCCGAACGCACCGATGGCCCGATGCGCGCCGCGCCCTACGGGTTGTTCGGGTTGCAGACATGGCTTGCCTTGCCGAAGGACCAAGAGGATGACCCCGCCGCCTTTCGCCATGCCGCAGCCGAGGCCCTGCCGGAGTTGGAGGGCGAGGGCAAAACCGTCCGCCTGATCCTTGGCACCGCTTGGGGCGCGCGGGTGGATGTGCCGACCCCGTCTGAGGTGTTCTATGCCGATGCCACCCTTGCGCCGCGCGCCGCGATTCCGCTGCCGGATGAGCATGAAGATCGCGGGGTCTATGTGCTGTCAGGCACGGTGACCGTGGCCGGGCAGACCTTTCCAGCGGGTCAGATGCTGGTGTTCCGTCCGGGGGATCGCGTGTCGCTGAAAGC
>CALRPK020000309.1:0-3896 GCA_943370015.1 Paracoccus haematequi | reverse complement strand
CTTTGCGATCAACATCCCCTTCTACTGGTTCGGTTATCGGCGCATGGGGCTGGCCTTTACCGTCAAGACCTTCGCCGCCGTGGCCGCGCTGTCGGCCCTGTCGGCGTTGATGCCCGGATGGGTCAGCTTTGACCACCTGAACCCGGCCTTTGGCGCGGTGCTTTTTGGCTTTGTTTCAGGGGCCGCCCTTCTGGCGATCTTTCGCCATGGGGCGAGCCTTGGGGGCATCGGCATCCTCGCGCTCTATCTGCAAGACAAGACCGGCTTTCGCGCAGGGCAAACGCAACTGATCTTTGACGCGGTGCTGTTTGCCGTGGCCCTGACCTTTCTGCCATGGGCCATGGTGGGCTGGTCCTTCCTTGGCGCGGCGGTGGTCAATCTGGTCATCGCCATCAACCACCGCCGCGACCGTTACGTCGCAACCTGACCCGCTTTCGCAACCGCAGCAAGGTTTCGCTGGCCTTTCCGGGCAATCCGGGCTATGGCCCGCGCGGAACCCAAAAGACATGAAAAGAGACGCCTCCGATGGAGCTTCGCAACATCGCCATTATTGCGCACGTTGACCATGGCAAGACCACGCTGGTTGATGAGCTGCTGAAACAGTCCGGCTCCTTCCGCGACAACCAAGCTGTCAGCGAACGCGCGATGGACAGCAACGACATCGAACGGGAGCGCGGCATCACGATTTTGGCCAAGTGCACCTCGGTCGAATACTCTGGCGTGCGGATCAACATCGTCGACACCCCCGGCCACGCCGACTTTGGCGGCGAGGTGGAGCGTATCCTGTCCATGGTGGATGGCGTGTGCCTGCTGGTGGACGCCGCCGAAGGCCCGATGCCGCAGACCAAATTCGTGCTGGCCAAGGCACTGGCCTTGGGCCTGCGCCCGATTGTTGTCCTCAACAAGGTCGACAAGCCCGACGCCGAACCCGAACGCGCGCTGAACGAGGTGTTCGATCTTTTCGCCAACCTTGGCGCGACCGACGAACAGCTTGATTTCCCGCACCTTTACGCCTCGGGCCGCAGTGGCTGGGCGGATGAGTCGCTGGACGGGCCGCGCAAGAACCTTGACGCACTGTTTGACATGATCGTGCGCCACGTGCCTCATCCCAAGCAGATTTCCCGCGTGGATGAACCCTTCCAGATGCTGGCGACCACGCTGTCGGCAGACCCGTTCATCGGCCGCATCCTGACGGGCCGGATCGAGGCGGGCCGTCTGACCGTTGGCACGCAGTTGAAAGCGCTCAGCCGCACGGGCGAACGGCTTGAAACCTTCCGCGTGACCAAGGTTCTGGCCTTCCGTGGCCTGAACATGACGGCGGTGGATGAGGCGCTGGCTGGCGACATCGTGACCGTGGCCGGCATGACCAAGGCCACCGTGGCCGATACGCTGTGCGATCCGTCGATTGACGTGGCCCTGCCCGCCCAGCCGATTGATCCGCCGACCATCACCGTGACCTTCGGCATCAACGACTCGCCCCTTGCTGGCAAGGACGGCAACAAGGTGCAGTCCCGCGTGATCCGCGAGCGCCTGATGAAGGAAGCTGAGATCAACGTGGCGATCAAGGTCGCCGACACCCCCGGCGGCGATGCCTTTGAAGTGTCGGGCCGTGGCGAATTGCAGATGGGCGTGCTCATTGAAAACATGCGCCGCGAAGGGTTTGAACTGTCAATCTCCCGCCCGCGCGTGATTTTCCAAGACATCGACGGCGTGAAACATGAACCGGTCGAAGAAGTCACCATCGACGTGGATGACGAATACACCGGCCCGGTGATCGAAAAGCTGACGGGTCCGCGCAAAGGCGACCTGATCGAGATGAAACCGGCAGGCGTCGGCAAGACCCGGATCATCGCCCATGTGCCCTCGCGCGGTCTGATCGGCTATCACGGCCAGTTCATGACCGACACGCGCGGCACGGGCGTGCTGAACCGCGTGTTCCACGGTTGGACCCCGCACAAGGGCCCGATTGAGGGCCGTCGTCAGGGCGTTCTGATCAGCATGGAAACCGGGGTTTCGGTGGCCTATGCGATGTGGAAGCTGGAAGACCGTGGCCACTTCTTCATCGGCGTGCAGGAACAGATCTACGGCGGGATGATCATCGGTGAGCATAACCGCGACAATGATCTGGAAGTGAACGCGCTGAAGGGCAAGCAATTGACCAACGTCCGCGCCTCGGGCACCGACGAAGCCGTGCGCCTGACCACGCCGGTCAAGCTGTCGCTGGAACAGTCGATTGCCTATATCGACGACGATGAACTGGTCGAAGTGACGCCCAAGAACATCCGGATGCGCAAACGCTATCTGGACCCGCATGAGCGTAAGCGCCAGTCGCGCAGCGCGTAAAGCGTAGGATATACAAAGGGCGGGGGGAAACCTCCGCCCTTTTTCTTATCCCAGAATGGCCTTCACGTAATTCTGCGTCTCTTCATAGGGCGGGATGCCGTCATTCGCCTCAACCGCCATCGGCCCCGCGTTATAGGCCGCCAGCGCCAGCCGCCATGACCCAAAGCGATCATACATCATCCGCAGATAACGCGCCCCGCCGCGCAGGTTGTCTTCGGGATCATTGATGTCCACGCCCAAAAGCTGGGCGGTGTCGGGCATCAACTGCGCCAGCCCCGTCGCGCCTTTGTGACTGACCGCGCCCGGATTCCAGCCGCTTTCGCGCTGCACAAGGCGCAGGAACAGGTCTTCGGGGATGCCATATTCGGCAGCCGCCGCCTTGGCCTCATCCAGATATTCGCCCTTGTAATTGCCACCCCAGACCGGGATCACCTCATCCCCGCTGTTTTCCGTCTTGGGCTTCAACCGCGCCGAGGCTTCGTATTGCTTGGCCAGACGGCCATCCAACAGCTTGGCTTGCTTGCGGAAAATATCCATACGGGATTGGGATTTACCCCCACCCAGAACCAAACCTTCGGCCCCGGCTTTTTCGGGCGCAGCCCCAAGGACAAGCGCCGCAGCCAAGGCCAACCCAACTGTGACCCGCATGACTTTTCCCGTAAAACACCGATGCGGCACTATATCCGAAACGGCAGCTTTGGCGAGTCCCCCCGGCAAGCAAGCCCCCGCCGATGGCCCCGCGCGCATTGCGGGCGCGGGTTTCGGGCGGTATAGACTTTTCGTTAACCAGACCGGGGCAGACTGTCCCGGCATCCAGAAGGAATCGGGGGACAACGCGCATGGCAGGTTCGGTCAACAAGGTCATCATCGTCGGCAATCTGGGCCGCGACCCAGAGGTGCGCAGTTTCCCCAACGGCGGCAAGGTGGTGAACCTGCGCATCGCGACGTCGGAAACTTGGCGCGACAAGGCCAGCGGAGAGCGTAAGGAACGCACCGAATGGCATTCCGTGGCGATCTTCAACGAAGCCCTCGCCAAGATTGCGGAACAGTACCTGCGCAAGGGGTCCACGGTCTATATCGAAGGCCAGTTGGAAACCCGGAAATGGCAGGATCAATCCGGCGCTGACCGCTACACGACCGAGGTTGTGCTGCGCCAGTATCGCGGCGAACTCACCCTGCTGGGCGGGCGCGGTGAAGGCGGCGGTGGCGGCGGTGGCATGGATGATCGCGGCGGCTATGACGATTACCAAGGCGGCGGCGCGCCATCGGGTGGCGGCTCTGCGCGGTCGGGCGGCGGTGGCTATGGCGGCGGGTCGGGCGGCGGCAAAGCAGGCGGCGGCGGTGGCCGGTCCGACATGGACGACGAAATCCCGTTCTGATGCCGAAAGGCCGGGATTGGACAAAGGGTCGCTCCGGCGGCCCTTTTCTTTTGCACACCAAGGGCGTGAACCGGCCCGCAGGGTGCTGGACCTTGGCTCCGGTATTCCCTATATAATCGGTCAACAACACGCAGGACAGCCATGACGCAGGTTCAGGACAAGCTCGAGGGCACG
>CALRPK020000308.1:0-3898 GCA_943370015.1 Paracoccus haematequi | reverse complement strand
GTTCGACGTTGTGGACAATCGTCCCGATCGGCATGCCCGAGAACGGCATGGCGTTGCCCGGCTTCACGTCGGTCTTTGCGCCAGCGATCACCTGATCGCCAACCGCCAGACGCTGCGGGGCAAGGATGTAGGCCAGCTCGCCATCGGCGTATTTGACCAGCGCGATAAACGCGGTGCGGTTCGGGTCATATTCGATCCGTTCCACGGTCGCCGCGATATCGAACTTGCGGCGTTTGAAGTCCACGATGCGATAGAGACGCTTTGCGCCGCCACCTTTATGGAACATCGTGATACGTCCGGTGTTGTTCCGGCCACCCGTCTTGGTCAAACCCTCAGTAAGGGCTTTGACCGGACGGCCTTTCCACAGCTCCGAACGGTCGATCAGAACCAGCCCACGCTGGCCAGGCGTCGTCGGTTTATACGACTTGAGTGCCATGCTCTCTGTCTTCCGTCAGCTAAAGGGTCGCGATTTGGCGACCCGGTTTATAGGGCTCCGAAGATCCCCGGGAGTTTGGAAGCAGGTCTGAAAGACCCGATTCCCACAAAAAATCCACGGCCCCGGAAATCCCGAGGCCGCAAGATTCGCGCGCTTCTATCAGAGGCCCGTCGAGACGTCGATAGAGTTACCTGCTTCGAGCGTCACATAGGCTTTCTTCTTGTCCGAACGTTCGCCGGGGCGACCGCGGAACTTCTTGACCTTGCCTTTGGAGACCACGGTATTGACCGCCTTCACCTTGACACCAAAGACAGCCTCAACGGCTTCCTTGATGGCAGGCTTGGTGGCATCCATGGCGACCTGGAACACGACCGCACCGTTTTCGGACACCATGGTGGCCTTTTCGGTGATGATCGGCTTTTTGATCAGATCGTAATGTTCGGGTTTCGCGCTCATTTCAGACGAGCCTCCAGAGCTTCGACACCTGCTTTGGTGATCACAAGGGTATCACGCTTCAGGATGTCATAGACGTTTGCGCCGATGGTCGGCAGCACGTCCACGCCTTCGATGTTGCGGGCGGCCAGCGCGAAATTCGCGTCAACCGCTGCACCGTCGATGACCAGCACGCGCTTCCAGCCACGTTCCTGAACCGCCTTGGCCAGCAGCGCGGTTTTGGCTTCCGCCATCGCGAGGCTGTCGACGATCACCAGTTCACCCGCCTTGGCCTTGGCCGAGAGCGCGTGACGCAGCCCGAGGGCGCGGAACTTTTTCGGCAGATCATGGGCGTGGCTGCGGGGCTGCGGGCCCTTGTAGACACCACCGTGACGGAAGATCGGGGCCTTCTTGGACCCGTGACGCGCGCCACCGGTGCCTTTTTGGCGATAGATCTTCTTGGTCGAGTAGGACACATCCGACTTGCCCAGCGTCGAGTGGGTGCCGGCTTGCGACTTGGCGCGCTGCCAACGGACCACGCGATGCAGGATGTCGGCGCGCGGCTCAAGGCCGAACAGCGCTTCGTCCAGATCGATCGAACCGGCGTTGCCGCCGTCCAGGTTGATCACATTGAGTTTCATGCTTCACCCCCTTCGGCGGCGACTTCAGCAGCCGGAGCCGCAGCGCGGATCGCAGCCGGACGCGGAGCATCAGCGAAAGCCGCTTTCTTGACCGCATCCTTGACCGTCACCCAACCGCCCTTGGAACCGGGAACGGCGCCCTTGACCATGATCAGGCCACGGTCGGCGTCGGTGCGGACGACTTGCAGGTTCTGCGTGGTGACACGCACGGCACCCAGATGGCCAGCCATCTTCTTGCCCTTGAACACCTTGCCGGGGTCTTGGCACTGGCCGGTCGAACCATGCGAACGGTGCGAGACCGACACACCGTGCGAAGCCCGCAGACCACCGAAGTTGTGACGCTTCATCGCACCGGCAAAGCCTTTACCGATGGAGACGCCCGCGATGTCCACGAACTGGCCAGCCAGATAATGCTCGGCGGTGATTTCCGCGCCCACATCAATCAGGTTTTCAGCCGAAACGCGGAATTCCGCGATCTTGCGCTTGGGGGCCACATTCGCCTTGGCGAAGTGACCGCGCTGCGCGGCCGTGGTCCGCTTGGCCTTGGCATTGCCTGCGCCCAGCTGAACGGCGGTATAACCGTCACGCTCGGCCGTGCGCTGTGCCACGACTTGCAGATTGTCGAGTTGGAGAACGGTTACAGGAACCTGCACGCCGCTTTCCAGAAACAGCCGGGTCATGCCCAGCTTCTTGGCGATAACACCAGAACGCATGGTCATTTCCCCTTAGACTTTGATCTCGACGTCCACACCGGCAGCCAGGTCGAGCTTCATCAGCGCGTCCACGGTCTGCGGGGTCGGATCGACGATGTCGAGAAGACGCTTGTGCGTGCGGATTTCCCACTGGTCGCGCGACTTCTTGTCGATGTGCGGACCACGGAGAACCGTGAATTTCTCGATCTTGTTGGGCAGCGGGATCGGGCCGCGTACTTGCGCGCCGGTCCGTTTGGCCGTGTTAACGATTTCCTGGGTGCTGGCGTCCAGCACGCGGTAATCGAAGGCCTTCAGCCGGATGCGGATGGTCTGACCTTGCATTTTGGTTCCTTCGGAACGTAGCCCCCGCTGGATGCACGGGCCATAGGTTCACATTGTTGATGGTCTGCGGCGCACCCCCGGAAGGGTGCGCCGCGCTGCCTTATAGACTGCATACCGTTTTGGAAAGGGGATTCGCAGAATTTCTTAGCTTGCAGGGCGGGGTGTCCCCTGCCCTGCGCACCAGATCACTTCAGGATCTTCGACACGACGCCTGCACCGACGGTGCGGCCGCCTTCGCGGATGGCGAAGCGCAGTTTTTCTTCCATGGCGATCGGGGCGATCAGTTCGACGTTGAACTTCAGGTTGTCGCCCGGCATCACCATTTCAGTGCCTTCCGGCAGCTGCACGGTCCCGGTCACGTCCGTCGTGCGGAAGTAGAATTGCGGACGGTAGTTCGCAAAGAACGGTGTGTGACGGCCGCCTTCTTCCTTGGTCAGGATATAGGCCTCGGCTTCGAACTGGGTGTGCGGGTTCACCGACTTCGGCTTGCACAGCACCTGACCACGTTCCACACCTTCACGGTCGATGCCGCGCAGCAGGATACCGACGTTGTCGCCGGCTTCACCGCGATCCAGCAGCTTGCGGAACATTTCCACGCCCGTGCAGATCGACTTCTTGGTGTCGCGGATGCCGACGATTTCAACTTCGTCGCCGACGTTGATCACGCCACGCTCCACACGGCCGGTCACAACCGTGCCACGACCCGAGATCGAGAACACGTCTTCGATCGGCATCAGGAACGGCTGGTCAATCGCGCGCGCCGGGGTCGGGATATACGAGTCGACAGCGGCCATCAGCGCGCGGATCGAATCTTCACCGATGTCCTTGCGCTCACCGATCATGGCCTGGTGCGCCGAACCCTTGACGATCGGAATGTCGTCGCCCGGATATTCGTAGGACGAGAAGAGCTCGCGCACTTCCATCTCAACCAGTTCCAGCAGCTCTTCGTCATCAACAAGGTCAACCTTGTTCATGTAGCACACCATATAGGGGATACCCACCTGGCGGCCCAAGAGGATGTGCTCGCGCGTTTGCGGCATCGGGCCGTCCGAGGCCGCGCACACCAGAATCGCGCCGTCCATCTGTGCGGCACCGGTGATCATGTTCTTCACATAGTCAGCGTGGCCGGGGCAGTCGACGTGCGCGTAGTGACGGGCTTCCGTCTCATATTCCACGTGCGCGGTCGAGATCGTGATCCCACGAGCACGCTCTTCCGGCGCGCCGTCGATCTGGTCATAGGCCCGGAATTCGCCGAAATACTTCGTGATCGCAGCCGTCAGCGTCGTCTTGCCATGGTCAACGTGGCCAATCGTGCCAATGTTGACGTGCGGTTTCGTCCGTTCAAACTTTGCCTT
>CALRPK020000307.1:0-3898 GCA_943370015.1 Paracoccus haematequi | reverse complement strand
CGATGCGTCCGCGCACCAACGGGCCGATCACCACGCGCACTGCTGTCCTTGTGCCGGTCTATAACGAAGACCCGGTCGCGACCTTTGCCCGGATCGCGGCGATGGAGGCCTCGCTGCGCCGCACGGGCTTTGGCGATCTGTTCCACTTTGCCATTCTGTCCGACACCCGCGATGACCGGATTGCCGCCAAGGAACGTCATTGGTTCCTGCGCCTTTTGGCCGAAACCGGGGCCGAAGGGCGGATGTTCTACCGCCGTCGCCAGAACAACAAAGGGCGCAAGGCCGGCAATATCGAGGATTTCATCAAGACCGCAGGTGCCGCTTATCCTTTTGCCATCATCCTTGACGCCGACAGTCTGATGGAAGGCGAGACGATGGTGGAACTGGTCCGCCGGATGGAAGCGGCACCCGATCTGGGCCTGTTGCAGACCCTGCCCGTCATCATCCATGCCAAGTCGCGCTTTGGCCGGGTGATGCAATTCGCCGGGGCGTTTTATTCGCCGATCTTCGCACGGGGGCTGGCGATGATGCAGGGCCGCACCGGGCCATTCTGGGGCCACAACGCCATCGTCCGCGTCCGTGCCTTTGCCGAAAGCTGCGGCATGCCGGAATTGTCGGGCAAGCCGCCTTTCGGTGGGCACATCCTGAGCCATGACTATGTCGAAGCCGCCTTGCTGGCCCGCGCAGGCTGGACCGTGCGCGTTGATGACGACATTCAGGGCAGTTACGAGGAAGGCCCCGAAAACATCGTCGATCACGCAAAGCGCGACCGGCGTTGGTGTCAGGGCAACCTGCAACACGCGCGCCTGCTGCTGGCCCCCGGTTTGCGGATGTGGAGCCGGTTTGTTTTCCTGCAAGGCATCCTTGCCTATATCGCGCCGGTGTTCTGGCTGGCCTTTCTGGGCGCGTCGATCCTTGCGCCGCTGTTTGCGGCCCCCATCGACTATTTCCCGATCAAGGACTGGCCCTTCCCTGTCTTGCCGGTGTCGCAGGCGTCCAAGGCGCTGGGGCTGGCGGTGGGCGTGGTTGGGCTGTTGTTCGTGCCGAAGCTCTTGATCGTGCTGGATGCCGCACGCAGCGGGCGGGCGGCAGGGTTTGCGGGCAAGGCGCGGGCACTGCAATCCACGCTGGTTGAGTTGGTCTTTTCCTCCATCACCGCGCCGATTTTCCTGATGTATCAGACGCGGTCGGTGTTGCAGGTGCTGCGCGGCGCGGATGGCGGCTGGCCCGCGCAGACGCGGGGGGATGGCAGCTTGACCTTGGCGCAGGCTTGGACGGCCAGCCATTGGATGGTGACGAATGGCGTGATCGGGCTGGGTCTGGCCAATTGGTTCGCGCCTGCGCTGGTGCCGTGGCTGTTGCCGGTGGCGCTGCCTTTGGTGCTGGCACCGGTCATCATTTCGTGGTCATCGCGGCAAAGCCGTAGCCGCCTGTTTCTGACCCCGACGGAACGGCAGCCTTCTGCCGTCATAAATTTGCAACACTTGATCCTGACCCGCTGGCAAGGCAAGGAGACCCCGGTTGAACCGGACCTGCCCGGCCCTGCGGTGATGAATGCCTGACGCTTCCTGGCCCCAAGGGGCCACCCCGGTGATGGAACCGGCCCCTCCGCGCAAGACCCGCGATCCCCGTCTGGATGTGTTCCGGGGGCTTTGCCTTGTGATGATCTTCATCAACCACGTTCCGGGCAATGTGTTTGAGAAATTCACCTCGCGCAATTTCGGCTTCTCCGATGCCGCCGAAGGCTTTGTGCTGATGTCAGGCATTGCTGCCGGTCTGGCCTATTCCGCCGATTTCCGCGCCCCTATTCGGCTGTGGCAAGGGCTTGGGCGGGTGTGGAAACGGGTCTGGACGCTCTATCAGGTGCATATCCTGACCACGGCGGCGGCGCTGGGGGCGGCAGCGGCGGCGGCCAAGTTTCTGGGCAATTCGGAAATCCTGTTCGAGAACAACATGGAGTCGCTGTGGCGCGATCCCTTGGGCACGCTGATCGGGATTCCGCTGCTGGGGCATCAGTTCGGCTATGTGAACATCCTGCCGCTGTATCTGGTGCTGTTGTTCTGCGCGCCGCTTTTGCTGTGGCTGGCGTGGCGCTGGCCCATGCGGCTCTGGGCGGGGTCGTTCGCGCTGTGGTTCGTGTCGGGCTGGTTCTATCTGGGCCTGCCCAATTATCCGCTGGACGGATCGTGGTTCTTCAACCCGCTGACATGGCAAGTGGTTTTCGTGACCGGCCTGCTGATCGGCGTGGCGATGAAGGACAACCGCCGTCTGGTCGCGGTACGCCCGTGGTTGCAGGTGCTGACCGGGGCCATCGTGGTCTTTGCCTGTGCCGCAACGCTGTTCCCGCCGGTGGGCAAGGTGATGGGCCACAGCTTCTGGTGGCTGAAAGAGACCTTCCATCTGCCGTGGAACCTGCTGGCCTTTGACAAGACCTTCCTGACCGGGCCGCGCCTGATCCATATCCTTGCGCTGGCCTATTTCCTGTCCAGCTTTCCCGCCGTGCGCCGCGCCTGTGCCCATCGCCTTGCCGCCCCGTTTGAGTTGCTGGGACGTCAGGCGCTTCCGGTCTTTGCGCTGGGGTCTGTGCTGTGCATCGGGTTGCAGGGCGTGCGCCATGTCGCACCGCATGGGGTGGTGCTGGATACGCTGTTCATCGGCGGGGGGCTGGCGCTGCAATTCGCGCTGGCCGCCGCGCGGCAGTATTGGCCCAAGCCTCTGCGTTGACCCGCGTTTCAGCTTTGCAAATCGCGCCACAGAAGGTCTTGCAGTTGGCGGGTGATCTCTTCGACCTCGCCGGAAATCGTATCCTGCCCGACGCGCAACACCAGCGGGGACCCGTCCACGGATTGCACCCGCACATGGGCCACGCCTTGAGCGTCCAGCCAATCGGCCACTTCTGCCG
This sequence comes from Paracoccus haematequi, assembly GCA_943370015.1. Classification (GTDB taxonomy): domain Bacteria; phylum Pseudomonadota; class Alphaproteobacteria; order Rhodobacterales; family Rhodobacteraceae; genus Paragemmobacter; species Paragemmobacter haematequi_A. The sequence continues at coordinate 996 of CALRPK020000307.1, read as the reverse complement.
CGCGGGCATCGCTGAGCGGTGCGATCACCGCAACATCCTCGATCCGTCGTGCCACTTCTGCCTCCAGCGCTTTGGGGGCAAACCCCGGCGCGGCGCAGGCGTTCCGGTCAGAACATGACCTTGCAGATCGTCTGGCCCGACAAACCCTTGTCACAGAGGTCCGACAGCGTTTTCACCGCCTCGGCCTCAGCCGTAAGGCGGTCTTCGGCTGGCATCCGCGCACCGGTGGTGTCGCGCGCCTCGGCGGCGCCGGGAACGTCCAGCGCGGCGGCCAGCGCTTGCCAGACCAAGCCTTTGGTCAGATCGGCTTCGGGCAGCACCTCAAGGTAGACTGCCGCCAGTTCCAGCATCGCGCGCCCTTCGCCCGCGTCAATGCGGGGTTGCAGGGCGGCAATCAGACGGTCGGCCAATTCCTTGCGCAGGTCATCGGTCGTCACCTCGGCCATGCGGGCGATCAGGGCCGGGGCCTTTTCCACGCCGGACAATCGCGCGCGCCACGCCCAGAACAGCGCGTCCCGGTGGCTTTGCGGCACACCGCGCCCGGTCAGATAAAGCAGCGCCAGATTATACTGCGCCGGGCCATCGCCGGTTTCGGCCATGTCCTGATACATCGCCGCTGCCTCAGCCGCACGCCCGTCACGAAGGGCTGCGGCTGCATCGGACAAGGCATCTTCCTCTGCCGCAAAGGCAGAGACGGCAAAGCCCGCCACGAACAGCACGAGGGCAAGATGAAATCCGCTCATTTCCCGGCCATCATTACAAGTTGCAGGTAGAGCAGCCGTCGGCGCGGCCCATCGGGGCGGGTCTGTTCCATCACCACGACCTGCGGACGCAGGGTGCCTTGGGTGACAAAGTCAATGTGGATCGTATCGGGCAGATGCACGCCGTAATGCGCCAGCGTCCCCTTGGGATCGGTGGCAAAGCGGTCGCGAAAGATCGGGTCGATCCAGATACGGGCCAAAGCCCGACCAAGGATATCGGGCAGGAAGCGTTCCA
>CALRPK020000306.1:0-3902 GCA_943370015.1 Paracoccus haematequi | reverse complement strand
CCGCCTGAAAGACCTTGTGGAATTTGACGGTGTGCGCGGCAATGATCTGGTCGGCTACGGCTTGGTGGTCGGTCTGAACGGCACGGGCGACGGGCTGCGCAATGCGCCCTTTACCGAAGAGATCATGGCCAATCTTCTGGAACGGCTGGGGGCCAATGTGGCGGGGGAATCCTTCCGTCCGCGCAACGTGGCCGCCGTCTTTGTGACCGCCGCCTTGCCGCCCTTTGCGCGCGCCGGAGGGCGGATCGACGTGTCGGTGTCAGCCATTGGCGATGCCACTAGCCTGCAAGGCGGCACCTTGGTGATGACGCCGCTGAACGGTGCGGACGGGCAGATTTACGCCGTGGCGCAGGGGTCCATCCTCGCCGGTGGGATCAGCGCTGAAGGTGAGGGCGCGCGCGTGGTCCAAGGCGTGCCCACCGCCGGGGTGATCCCATCCGGCGCGCGGGTGGAACGCGAGGTGGAGTTTGATTTCGCTGGCCTCACCACCCTGCGGCTGGCGCTGAAAACCCCGGATTTCACGACCGCCGCGCGGATTGAGACGGCGGTGAATGCCGAACTGGGCCGGGGGGTGGCGCGGATGCTGGACGCGGGAACTGTGGCGCTGAATGTCACAGCCTCGGGTGCGCGGTCGCCTGCCCATATGCTGGCGGCGCTGGAAGGCTTGCCCGTAGAACCCGAACGCCGGGCGCGGGTGGTGGTGGATCAACGCTCTGGCACCATCGTCATGGGGTCGGATGTCCGCATCAGCCGGGTTGCCGTGGCGCAGGGTGGGCTGACCCTGCGGATCGAGGAAAACCCCTTGGTGGTGCAGCCCAATCCCTTTGCCCAAGGCGAAACGATGGTCGTCCCGCGCACGCAGGCCAGCATAGACCAAGACCCCGGCACCGGCCTTGCCGAAGTGACGGGGGGCACGACCTTGTCTGAGGTGGTGGCAGGCCTGAACGCGCTGGGCGTGGCCCCGAATGACATGATCGACATCCTCAAGGCCATCAACGCCGCCGGGGCGCTGCATGCCGAGTTTGTGGTGAATTGATCGCAGTTTGGACTTTGTTCCCGAAGCCGGGTCAAAGCGTGATCCGTCTGTCCGTAAAGACTGCTGTCACCCATCACAGCGGTCAGAGGCACTGGTGGATTGGCGGCAAATAAAAGATAGGTCACGAAGACTTGAATCGCGGTGGAGCGTGTCTAGATAACGTGTTGCGGGCCGGGCCCCTCTGACGATGCGTGCATCGCCATGTCGGACCGCATCGAGTGCGCTCGATGTTTTGCCCGGATTCGTTTGGCATGACCTCTCAGCGCTTTATTGTGAACGACAGAGAGGTCATCAGGGAAATGGAACTCCTGACATTACTGTTCTTGGGCAAGCCGGTCTGGATGTGGCTTGTGTTTGTTGGCATCGTCTTGGCGCTGTTGGTCTTTGACCTTGGTGTGCTGCATAAGGACGATCATGAAATCGGTGTTGCCGAAAGTCTGAAGCTTTCGGCCATGTATATCGCGCTGGGTCTGGCGTTCTCGGGCTTTGTCTGGTGGCAAATCTCGGCCGAGGCGACGGCGCAGTATCTGACGGCCTTTGTCGTCGAGAAAACCTTGGCGATGGACAACGTCTTTGTCATCGCGCTGATCTTCACCTTCTTCGCCATCCCGCGCCAGTATCAGCACCGCGTGCTGTTCTGGGGCATCATCGGGGTGATCGTGCTGCGCGGCATCATGATCGCGCTGGGTGCGACCATCGTGGCGAATTACGCGTGGGTTCTCTATGTATTCGCGGTCTTCCTGATCTTCACCGGCATCAAGATGCTGTTCGTGAAAGAGGGCGACCATGACCTGAGCCAGAACAAAGTGGTTCAGTTCCTGCGCAAGCGCTTCAACGTCACGGATGAGCTGCACGGCAACTCCTTCTTCGTGAAGCAGGCGAACCCGAAAACCGGCAAGATCACGCGTTTTGCGACGCCGTTGTTCCTTGCGCTGGTGCTGATCGAGATTGCCGACCTTGTCTTCGCGGTCGACTCGGTGCCTGCGGTGTTCACGATCACGACCGATCCGTTCATCGTCTACACCTCGAACATCTTCGCGATCCTTGGTCTGCGGGCGCTGTACTTTGCGCTGGCTGCGATCCTGCACCGCTTCGCCTATCTGAAGTATGCGCTGTCGGTTCTGTTGATCTTCATCGGCTCGAAGATCTTCATCGCTGACGCCTTCGGATGGGAAAAGTTCCCGCCGGCATGGTCGCTGGGCATCACCTTTGCCATCCTTGGCGCGGGCGTGTTCTGGTCGCTGTGGAAAACGCGCGGTGAGCCTGCCGCAGTGTCCAAGCCTGCCGAATAAGCGCAGGTCGACGAAAACGAAAACGCCCGGGCCAAAGGTCCGGGCGTTTTGCTTTGGTGCTGTGCTGTAGCTCAGCCTATGACGCCGCGCTGACCACCGGTCTGGCCGCGATCCAACAGCAGATGGTCAAGGATGACGCAGGCCATCATCGCCTCACCCACCGGGACGGCGCGGATGCCGACGCAGGGGTCGTGGCGGCCCTTGGTGACCAGATCAATCTCTTCGCCGCGCGCGTTGATGGTACGGCGGGGTGTCAGGATCGACGAGGTCGGTTTCACCGCAAAGCGGCATACCACCGGCTGACCGGAGGAGATACCGCCGAGGATGCCCCCCGCATGGTTGGACAGGAACTCTGGCCCGTTCGGCCCCATGCGGATTTCATCGGCATTTTCCACCCCGGTCAGGGCAGCGGCGGCCATGCCATCGCCGATCTCAACCCCCTTCACCGCGTTGATCGACATCATCGCGGCGGCAAGGTCGCTGTCCAGCTTGCCATAAAGCGGCGCTCCCAGACCTGCAGGCACGCCCTCTGCCACAACCTCAATCACCGCGCCGACCGAGTTGTGCGACAGACGCAGGTCGTCGAGGTATGCCGCCCATTCTCCAGCCGCGACGGGATCGGGGCACCAAAACGGGTTTTCCTCGATCTGCGCCGCATCGAACCGCGCCCGGTCAATCCCGCGCGTGCCCATCTGCACCATATAGCCCGTCACCCGCAGGCCGGGGACCAAGGCCGCCAGCACCTGCCGCGCGACACCCCCTGCCGCCACCCGCGCCGCGGTTTCCCGCGCGCTGGACCGCCCGCCGCCGCGATAATCGCGGACGCCGTATTTCTGGTGATAGGTGATATCGGCATGACCGGGACGGAAGGACAGCGCGATATCGCCGTAATCCTTGGACCGCTGGTCAGTATTTTCGATCATCAACTGGATCGGCGTGCCGGTGGTGCGGCCGTCGAACACACCCGAGAGAATCCGCACCTCATCAGGTTCTTTGCGCTGGGTCGTGAACTTGTTCTGCCCCGGTTTGCGTCGGTCCAGCCACGGTTGAATGTCGGCCTCGGTCAGCGCGATACCCGGCGGCACGCCATCCACCGTTGCCCCCAGCGCAGGACCGTGGCTTTCGCCCCAAGTGGTGACGCGGAAGATATGGCCGAAGGTGTTGAAGGACATGGCGCGCGCTCCGGTGCTTTTGGCTTTGCCAATAAGGGAAAGCGGGGCCGTGAACAACATGCGGCGTTAAATCCCCTTGCACCGACCGCCGCGCCCTTTATGTTCCGCGGTACCTCGGGGTGCCTGGCGACAGGCTGAGATGCGAAAGCGGACCCGTTGAACCTGAACCGGATCATACCGGCGGAGGGAAGGTGCATGGAATCCTCCTGCCCGACCTATACCGTCGCACATGGAGGAAATGATGAAAGTTCCATTCCTGAGTGCGGGCCTTGCTGCGGGCGTTTCCGTCCTTGCCACGATGGCAGCGGCGGAAACCCCCGTTTTGAAAGTCCTGACCTATGACAGCTTTGCCACTGAATGGGGCCCCGGCCCGGCGGTGGAAAAGGCGTTTGAGGCTGATTG
>CALRPK020000305.1:0-3909 GCA_943370015.1 Paracoccus haematequi | reverse complement strand
GCTTGCCGATGCCCGCATCCGCACCCTTCAGCGCAACCAGCACGCCGATCCGGCCAAGACCATCGGCGGCCGAGGTGTGGATATAGGCAGCAACGGAGTCGCCTTCGACCGCAGCCATGCGGCGCAGCGTCAGGTTTTCACCGATGGTGGCGATGGCGTCCAGAACGTTCGCCTCAACCGCTTTGCCGTTCAGTTCGGCGGTTTTCAGCGCCTCGACCGAATCCACAGACAGAGCGGTGTTGGTGATATTGCGCACCAGCGCCTGGAAATCGGCGTTCTTGCCGACAAAGTCGGTTTCCGAGTTTACTTCGACCGCCACGCCACGCCCACCGGACACGGCCACGCCCACCAGACCTTCGGCAGCGACGCGGTCGGCCTTTTTGGCAGCTTTGGCCAGACCCTTGGTGCGCAGCCAGTCAACGGCGGCTTCCATGTCGCCGCCAACTTCCGTCAGCGCCTTCTTGGCGTCCATCATGCCTGCGCCGGTGGATTCGCGCAGTTCTTTCACCATTTGTGCGGTGATCGTCATAGGAGAGTCTCCTCAATCCTGAATACTGCCCGAGCAGCCGGTGACACCGGGTCGGGCCTGAAAACGATTGCCCGGCAGGGTTGCCCCCGCCGGGAATGGATCAAGCGTCAGCCAATCAGGCCTCGGCGACCGCTTCTTCTTCCGGGGCGGTTTCCAGCGCACCCAGATCGATGCCTGCCGCGCCCAGTTGGGCCGACATGCCGTCCAGCGCCGCACGGGCGATCAGGTCGCAATAGAGCGCGATGGCGCGTGCCGCGTCATCATTGCCCGGGATCACGTAGCTGACGCCCTTGGGCGAGCAGTTGGTGTCCACGACGCCGACGACCGGGATGCCCAGTTTCTGCGCTTCTTGGATGGCGAGGTCTTCTTTGCCCACGTCAATGATGAAGATCAGGTCCGGAACGCCGCCCATTTCACGGATGCCGCCGAGCGAAGCTTGCAGCTTCGACTGGTCGCGTTCCATGTTCAGGCGTTCTTTCTTCGTCATGCCTTCGGCGCCGGAAGCCAGCACTTCGTCGATCTGCTTGAGACGCTGGATCGAGAGCGAGATGGTTTTCCAGTTGGTCAGCGTGCCACCGAGCCAGCGGTGGTTCATATAGAACTGGGCGCATTTTTCTGCGGCTTCGGCGATCGGCTTCTGGGCCTGACGCTTGGTGCCGACAAAGAGGATACGGCCGCCCTTGGCGACGGTGTCGCGCACGACTTTCAGCGCCTGATCCAGCATCGGAACGGTCTGCGTCAGGTCGAGGATGTGGATGCCGTTGCGGTCACCGTAGATGTATTCACCCATCTTCGGGTTCCAGCGCTGGGTCTGGTGGCCGTAGTGAACGCCAGCTTCAAGCAGCTGACGCATGGAGAACTCGGGAAGAGCCATGTCCTATTCCTTTTCCGGTTTAGCCCTTGGTGCAACTGTCTCAGGGGTCGCCCCCCAACCGGCGGACTGTGCGGGATTTCTCCCCGCAAAGCCCAAGCCGCACCTGTGAAGTGCGCGCCTGTTACAGGGGAACGGTCAGGGACGCAAGGGGGGCGCTGTGCGGACCAAGGGCCTGATGCCCCCGCACAGCCAAAAGGCCGGAGGTTTCCCCCCGGCCCTGTATGCTCCTGCCCCGGCGCGTCGGTCAACCGCCTGCGCCGAACCATCCACCCACGGTGCGCGCCCCGCCCGAGATGTCGCGCCCCACGCCTTCGACCGTGGCGCAGCCCGCAAGGGCCAGCGCGCATAGCATCACAAGCGTTCTTGTCATCCGTCCCGTCATTCCTGATACCACCAGACTTCCGGCTGAAAGCCGATCCAATCGCCATAAAGCGGCAGTTTCGCGGGATACTGCAGCGCCTTGGAATGGGCAATACGGCCAACCTGCTGATACCAGATCGGGATGACATAGCGCCCCGTGGTCAGCACGCGGTCCAGCCCTTCGACCGCCGCGCGGAATTCGGCGGGGTCTTTGGACGACAGCATCGTGCTAATCATCGCCTCTGCCGCGGGCGAGTTCATGCCCATCCAATTGCGCGATCCGGGTTCATTGGCGACCTTCGATCCCCAATAGAGCAGCTGCTCATTCCCCGGCGACAGCGACACGGAGCGGATGTAATGCGTCATGTCAAAGTCAAAGGCGGTGGTGCGCTCCTTGTATTGCGCCGAATCGACCGTGGTCACCTGCGCCGTGATCCCCAGACGCTTCAGAGATTCCACATAGATCGACGCCGCGCTGATGATGTCATCCGCGCCGTTGACCAGCAGGATTTCAAAGGTGAAGGGCTCTCCGGCGGCGTTTTTCAACACGCCATCCTGCACGGTCCAACCAGCCTCTTCCAGCAGCGCCGTTGCGCTGCGCAGGTTCTTGCGGTTGGCCTCGCCATCGGCGACCGGCAGGGTGTAGCCCTCCAACGCACCGGGCAGAAGCTCTGCCTTGAACTGGGCAAGCAGTTCGGCAACCCGGCCCTCGGCAGGTGCGCCGGGGGTCATGCCGAGCGGCGAATTCCCGAAGTAACTGGTGATGCGGGGCGGAATGCCACCGTTCAGGGTCTGGTTCACCAATTCAAAGTTGAATGCCTGCGTCAGCCCTTCCCGCACGCGCCAATCCGCAAAGAGCGGGCGGCGGGTGTTGAACACGAAGCCTTCGATCCCGGACGGGCGCGAATGCGGGATTTCCGACTTCACCACATCGCCTGCGGTGACGGCCGGGAAGCTGTATTGTTCCGCCCATTTGACGGGGTTGGTTTCGCGGTAGGTGGTGATCTCACCGGCCTTGAACGCCTCAAACACCACGCCGGCATCGCCGAAATAGTCGATCCGCACTTCATCCAGATTGTGCTGACCCTTGTAGAAGGGCAAATCCTTGCCCCACCAATCGGGGTTCTTCTTGTAGCTGACGAAAGCGCCCGGCTCGAACTTGTCGACCACATAGGGGCCGGACCCGATGGGGGCCTCAAGGCTGGATGCCGTGAAATCCTTGCCCTCATACTGTGCCTTTTTCAGGATCGGGCGCAGACCAAGGATCAGCGGCAATTCGCGGTCAACCGTGTTGAAGGTGAACTTCACGCTGCGCGGACCCGTCACCTCGGACTTGGCGATCTTGCCCCAAGCGGTGGCATAGCGGGGATGGCCTTCCGTCCCCAGTTTTTCAAACGACCAGATCACGTCGTCGACCGTCACCGGCGATCCGTCCGAGAATCGGGCATTTTCGCGCAGCGTGAATTCCGCGAAAGACCGTTCGGCATCCGTGGTGATCGATTCGGCCAAAACGCCATAAAGCGTGAAGGGTTCGTCATAGGAACGGCCCATCAGCGACTCGACCGTCAGGGCCGAGACGCCATAAGGCGCGATCCCGTTGACGATGAAGGGGTTGAGTGAATCGAACCCGCCCGACTCGCCCATGACAATCCGTCCGCCCTTGGGCGCATCGGGGTTGGCATAGGGCAAGGACACAAAATCAGGTGGCAGCGCCGGTTCGCCATACATAGCTATGCCGTGGCTCTGCGCCCATGCCAGCGAGGCCGACAGCGCCATCGCGGCCCCAAGGGCGGCAGCACGGATGATTCGGTTCAGGTCGTGACGCATCTTGGTCAACACTCCAAAGGCGGTCTTGGGATTAAGCTCCGGTCTTGACCGGCAAGCTACGGCGGCTTTGCAGCCATTTCAAACTTTTAACTTGGACTCACGCTTGGAGAGGTCTATAAGAAAGGCACTGCTCGATAGGTTTCTTGCCTGTATGAAACCTGCCTCAACACTTAACGCCGGCTTCGTGCCGGCGTTTTTTTTGGCGCTACGGCAGGGCGCTGCGTTGATTTCGGGCATGGATTTCTGCACGCAGTTTGGGCAATCCTTTCGCAACCGCAGCAAAGGATTCCGCAATGCAGCTACAGGGCAAAATTGCCAT
>CALRPK020000304.1:0-3922 GCA_943370015.1 Paracoccus haematequi | reverse complement strand
CGGTAAATCTCAAGGAATTCTTCTGCCTCGGTCTGGGCGGTGCCGGTCATCCCGGCCAGCTTGGCATAAAGACGGAAGTAGTTCTGGAAGGTCACACTGGCCAGCGTGACGTTTTCGGGCTGAACCTTCACGCCCTCTTTCGCCTCAATCGCCTGATGCAGACCGTCCGACAGGCGGCGGCCCCGCATCATGCGGCCGGTGAATTCGTCGATCAGCATCACCTCGCCATCGCGCACGATGTAATGCTGGTCTTTCAGGAACAGCTTGTGCGCGCGCAGGGCCTGATTGATGTGGTGCACAAAGGTGCTGCTTTCGGGATCATAGAGCGACTGGCCTTCCGGAAGCAGCCCGGCCCCGCGCAGCAGTTCTTCGATCCGCTCATTGCCCTCTTCGGTGAAGGTGGCGTTGCGCTGCTTTTCGTCCAGCTTGAAGTCTTCGTCTTTCAGCAGCGGGATCAGGTGATCCACCTGATTGTAAAGCTCACTCCGGTCTTGGCTCGGGCCGGAAATGATCAGCGGCGTGCGCGCTTCGTCGATCAGGATCGAGTCAACCTCGTCCACGATGGCGAAGAAATGCTCGCGTTGCGCCATCTCTTCGATGGAGCCTTTCATATTGTCGCGCAGGTAGTCGAACCCAAGTTCATTGTTCGTCGCATAGGTGATGTCGGCGCGATACGCGGCGCGCTTTTCGGCATCGGCTTGATAGGGATAGACCACACCGCAGGTCAGGCCCAACTGGGCGTAGACCTTGCCCATCCATTCCGCGTCGCGCTTGGCCAGATAGTCGTTGACCGTGACGATATGCACGCCCTTGCCCGCCAAGGCATTCAGATAGGCGGGCAGGGTGGCCATAAGGGTCTTGCCCTCACCCGTTTTCATTTCGGCGATGTTGCCCTGATGCAGGAAAATCCCGCCCTTCAGCTGCACATCAAACGGGCGCAAGCCCAGTGCCCGGCGCGCACCTTCGCGGCAATTGGCAAAGGCTTCGGGCAGGATGTCATCAAGGCTTTCGCCGCCTTCCTGCACGCGCTTTTTGAATTCTTCTGTCTTTGCGATCAGACCGGCATCATCCAGCGCCGCGAACTGGGGCTCCAGCGCGTTGATCTTTGCCACCAACGGACGGATGGACTTTACCTTGCGGTCGTTTGGCGTGCCAAACACCTTCCGCGCGAGTGTTCCGAGACCCAGCATATTTTCCCCGTCTGGTCGTTACCTGACATCATCGTGTGAGGCTGCGGCTTGCCCGCCCCCAACGCCTTCCATAGAAGAGCCAAGTGGACCGGCCGGCCCCGTCGCACGCGACCATCGCGATGTAAGGGGAATGGCCGCGTCAGTCAACGTCGCGTGAGGGCGCGGCCACATCAGGAGATGGTGAAATGGCGAAACAAACGGGGTTCTGGGCAGGTTTGGCAATTGTCTGTGCCGCAGCGATGCCGGTCTATGCACAGGATGACGCGGCTGCCGCGCCGACTGACCTGACCGCGTCCACCGTGGTGGCGACTGTGAATGGCACAGAAATCACGCTGGGTGAGTTGATCGTTCTGCGCGAAAAGCTGCCCGCACAGTATCAATCCCTGCCCGATGACGTGCTGTTCAAGGGTCTGATCGACCAAGCCGTGCAACAGGCCGCACTGTCGCAATCGGTCGGCGCACCGTCCAAGCGGGATGAGCTGTGGATCGCCACCGAAGGCCGCAACTATCTGGCCGGCAAGGCGCTGCAAGCCGTGGTCGCCGCCGCCGTGAACGATGCCGCGCTGCAAGCCGCCTATGACGCGAAATACGCTGCCGCCGCACCGGAAAAAGAATTCAACGCGGCCCATATCCTTGTAGACTCCGAAGAAAAGGCCAAGGAACTGAAGGCGCAGATTGATGGCGGGGCTGACTTCGCCGAACTGGCCAAGGCCAATTCCACCGACACCGGATCGGGCGCCAATGGCGGCGATCTGGGCTGGTTCCGCAAGGGCATGATGGTCGCGCCGTTTGAAGAGGCGGTCGCCGCCATGACCGCGGGCACGGTGTCTGATCCGGTCAAGACCGACTTCGGCTGGCATATCATCAAGCTGAACGAAGTCCGCGATGCAGCGAAGCCTACGCTGGATGACGTGCGCGAAGAACTGGCCTCCGAAATCGAACAAAAGGCCGTCGAAGAGCACATCGCCAAAGTGACCGCAGAGGCGCAGATCACCCGTCCTGGCGAAGGCATCGATCCGGCAGTCTTGCGCGACGCGACGCTTCTGGACAAATAAGACCACAGCACAACGCGGGGGGCGGAGATGGCCGAGACGAATTGGAAAGCCAAGGCGCAGAAGCTTAAGAGGCGTCTGAAAGACTTGAAAAAACGTCTGGCAGAAGAGGCGGCGGTTGCGACCGCTGCTTCGGCCCTTGCGGCCCCGGTAAAGCCCAAGGCGGCAAAACCGGTTTCCCCCCTTGCCCCGAAAGACGGCTTCCCGGCGCTGCCGCGCATCGCCGGGGTCGAATTCGCCGCCGTGGGGGCGGGGATCAAGTATCAGAACCGCAAGGATGTGATGCTGATCCGTCTGGCCCCCGGCACGGCGATGGCGGGGGTCTTCACCCGCTCTTCCACCCGGTCGGGCTGCGTGCGCGACGGGCAAGACAAGCTGGCGCTGCCGGTGACCAAGGGGGCCGGGGCGGCGATCATCGTCAACTCTGGCAACTCCAACGCCTTTACCGGCAAGGTGGGCGACAAGGCGGTGGTGGCGGTCTGCGGATCGGTGGCCAAGGCGCTGGATATTCCTGAAAGCCGCGTGTTCTCCTCCTCGACCGGGGTGATCGGCGAACCGCTGCCGTTTGAGAAAATCACCGCCAAGGTGCCCGCACTGGTCGCCGACCTGCGTGAAGATGCCATCGAAATGGCAGCGCAAGCCATGATGACCACCGATACCTTCCCCAAAGGGGCGTCTGCGACCGTGCAGGGGGACGGCGGCGAAATCCGCATCGCAGGCATCGCCAAAGGGTCGGGCATGATCGCGCCGGATATGGCGACGATGCTGGTCTATATCTTTACCGACGCGAAGATCAGCGCCGCGAACCTGCAAAAGATGCTGTCGCGCAACGTCGATGACACGTTCAATTCTATCACCGTGGACAGCGACACCTCAACCTCTGACACGCTGCTTGTCGCCGCGACGGGCCGTTCTGCCGCCGCTGAGGTCAAGGCGACCGGTCCCGTCGCCAAGGCGTTTGAGGCTGCCTTGCACGGCGTGATGCACGATCTGGCGCTGCAAGTGATCCGCGACGGCGAAGGCGCGACCAAACTGGTCGAAGTGCGCGTGACCGGTGCGGCATCCCCCGAAGATGCGGCCAAGGTTGCGTTTTCCATCGCCAATTCGCCGCTGGTCAAGACCGCCGTGGCGGGGCAAGACCCCAACTGGGGCCGCATCGTCGCCGCTGTCGGCAAATCCGGCGCGCAGGCGGATCGCGATCGTCTGACCATCCGCTTTGGCGATGTCCTTGTTGCGCAAAAAGGCTGGCGTCACCCGGAATACAAGGAAGAGGACGGCGCGAATTACATGCTGCAACCCGAACTCGTGATCGCTGTTGATCTGGGTCTGGGCAAGGCGGCGCGGTCGGTCTGGACCTGTGACTTGACCAACCGTTACGTCGAAATCAATGCGGATTACCGGTCTTGAGGATCGTCCTCGTCACCGCCGTCGCGCTGATTGACGCCGATGGCCGCGTGCTTTTGGCGCAACGTCCTGAGGGGAAGTCCTTGGCCGGTCTGTGGGAATTTCCCGGCGGCAAGGTAGAACCCGGTGAAACGCCCGAAACAGCGCTGATCCGCGAGTTGAAGGAAGAGTTGGGCATCGACACGTGGCAAAGTTGCCTCGCCCCGCTGACCTTTGCCAGCCACAGCTATGCCGACTTTCATCTGCTGATGCCGCTCTTCGCTTGCCGCCGGTGGG